>NZ_JAQUOY010000023.1 GCF_028716865.1 Candidatus Methylomirabilis sp.
CCATGCCTCTCTACCGTCTCCCGACCGATGACCTCTTCCTTCGCCCAGTCGGCGCCCTTGACTAATACATCAGGCTCAAGCGCTTCGATGATACGGCTCGGGTCCGGTTCCTCGAAGATCACCACGTAGTCGACCGAGGCCAGGGCCGAGAGCAGCTCTGCCCGCTCATCCTGCGAGAGTACAGGCCGGAATGGGCCCTTCAGTAATCGGACCGATGCGTCACTGTTCAGACCGACGATCAGCAGGTCGCCCAGTGTCCTCGCTTGCTGCAACAAGCGGGTATGTCCCCGGTGCAGTAGATCAAAACAGCCATTGGTAAAGACCGCCCGCTCTCCCAGCGCCCGGCGCTGCCGAACGATGACGCCCAGTTCGCAGAGCGTCTTGATCTTGCCGGCGCCAATCATCATTTCGCTTTCTCGGCCTTGTCCGGTAAAAGGGAGAGCAATCCGTATAGAGCGGCCTGTTCGATCAGCCGCCTCCCCTTTGCGGCATACGGAGCGGAGGTCATCAGTCGGATCTCCCCAAGCGGACCGAAGGTAATCCCCTGAAACCCGCCGACTCGCATAGACCGGAGCCAGCACGGGACACCATAGCGTTGCAGATGCAGGCGGAGGAGTTCCGCCTGCATCTCATCATACGTCGCATAAATCATCCGTTCAGACATCTGTGGCCTATCGTAAACCGGCGCAAGTTCGATCGAACAACATGAGGCAGGGCGACTTCCCGGAGGAGAGACTGCATCGAGGGGGCGGATCAGCGCAGCGAAGTGACATCACGACTTCCAGGGGGAACCCCCTGAACGGCATCGGAGGGTGGCCCGACTCTTGGCACACCGACCAGCGGTCGGTTCGGAGAGGCAATCGCCTCTCCTCTCCTCTATTGCAAAACGAAATGGGCTCTCCGGTTCAATTTCCAGGCCGACTCGTCGTGGCCAGGGGCGAAAGGCCGCTCCTTCCCATAACTGATAACCTTGATCCGCTTGACGTTGATCCCGGCGGCGACAAGGTAATCCTTTGTCGACTTGGCGCGCCGCTGGCCGAGGGCGAGGTTGTACTCCCGCGTCCCGCGCTCATCGCAATGGCCCTCGATGATGATCGAGGCTGTCGGATTTGCCTTCAACCACCGAACGTCCTCGTTGAGGCTCTTTTTCATATCCGCCCGAATCGTTCCTTTGTCGAAGTCGAAAAAAATATCCTTTAGGGGTGACGCCTTCTTTTCTGCCGCTCCTTGAGCGGTTTCCGGCTGTGGGGTTACGGGGGGCAAGACCGCCTCAGTGGGTACCTTTCCCCTCAGCGCTGCGAAGGCGGCCTGGCACTTACCACGTATGTGGGCGTCAGGATCTGCGAACGGATTGAACTCCGTGGCCTCGTGGGTGAACCAATCCATGCAGGCTTCCGCGGCGGCGAATTCCTTAGGCGCGCGCGTTTCGGCGCCGGCGGCCTTCGCCTCGGTGAGGACGGCCTTCATGCTGTCCATCTCAGGGCGATACGACGCGGTGGTTGCGCACCCCGCGATCATTAGAGCCACCGATGCACAGAACAGCGCGAGTTGAAATACCCGACCGGTCTTCGGACTCCTGTTCATCTTCTTCGATCCCCCTCTCTTTGAGGCCGCTGTCGGCTTATAGCTGTCAACCATCAGCTTATTTTCTGCGCTGCGCAATCGCCTTGGCCTCCTCAGCGGCTTTCTTGGCTATGCCCGCCGCCGTCTCCGCCGCCGCCAGATCGCGCTCGAACAGCTCCCGCTCGGCCAGGATCAGGTACTCTTTCGCTTTGGCTATGTGATAGCGGGCTGAACCGATCCTCGCTGCACCTGCGGCCTCCGCCTCGGCCACGGCCACCTTGGCTGCGCTCACAGCGGCTGGAGCCGTCCGCTCCCCGGTGACCCAATCGTAGGATTCCGGTCTGAGATGTATCCCTGAGCAGCCCCACAGTAACGCTCCCACACTAATCAAGGTAAGTGCAAGGGGCCATCGAACAGCCCCACCGCCGGTTCTCATCGCGTCCCTCCTATGTTTCGCATATAGAGGTGGGTAAAATCCAACGTGAACGACAACACATTGAAGACTCTACTCCTGCCCCGCCAAAGGGCTAAACGCATATAAACTATCACAGTCTGTTGTACCAGTCAAAGCCAATGTCTCCCCGGTTCGATCGCTCGCTCAGTCGCCTTACATGAGGATTAGCCAGAGGGAAACTGACTGGTCCGACTGGAGCGTACCGCATAGTCGCTGGAGGCTGCTAAGGCTGACGATGGGTCTGTTGTTCAAGATGGTGATGGGCAAGGATGTGACGGGCCGGAGGGAGATGGGTCAGTAGGGCCGCAAGCGCCAGGGCGGCGATGACAAGGATCCACTCCAGCCGCATAAACTGGCGCAGGCGGCGGCGGATCCCCGCTACTTGGTCGCCACCTGCCCCTACGAGCCAGGCGCCGCCGAGGCGACCGATTGTTGTCACCAGTGGTCGATAACGCGCGCCGAGCGGATCGCGCAACAGCGGCAGGAAGTAATACCGGTTCACGGCAGCAAGCGTCAAGACCAGCCCCACCAGGACGACCTTGACGAAGAGGGTCAATCCATAGGAGGTCGTGACGAAGGGCTGCAACGATCTCACCTGCAACCACGCATTAAAGAGCCCCGCCACGAGCAGCGTGAACACGCAGTAGGCCGCCATCCTCGAAAAAGGGCGGCCGATCGCTGCAAGCTTGCGCGTCACCTCCTCCGTGCGAGGAGGGACAGCCACGCGCTGCAATAGGAATCCGAATGTGAAGAGACCGCCGATCCAGATGGAGACCGCAACCAAGTGGATCCAATCGATCAGGACGGGCATCGTCAGGTCTCCCCAGTCCCCGGCATGTCCAGACAGGCTTGTTGTCAGGGCGATGAGTGTGGCTGCGGAAAGGGAGAGCATAATGGTTCGCTGGCTCTGCGATACAGTCGTCCGACCGAAACCCCAGACAAGTCCCATGATTCCAATAAAGCCGAGTCGGATGAGCCAGACGACGCCAAAGTGGGTCTGCAGCAGCACAACCGGGAGGGTGACGTGTATCTCGATAAGGCGCACGTCGCTCATCATCTGTGTTCTCAGGATCAGTTCGCCGATAGTTGTCAGCGCCACAAGCACGATCAAACTTAGTTCCAGCCGCCGAAGTGGTCGCTCAACCGTCTCAAATGCCTGACGCGGAAGCACAACCGACCGAATAAGGAGCAAGCGAAAAGCCAGCGCGCCGATCAGCATCGAGAGGCCGATGAAGCTGAGCCAGCGGACAAAGAGCTGCGGAATTGTAGCAGCCGCGCTGGTAGCCCAAGGCCGATCGGGCAGGCCGGGACCGATAGCAAACGAAAGACCACCTTCAGTGCGGTGGCCGTCGTGGGCGACAACGCTCCACACGATCCGGTATTGTCCTTGTGGCAGGGGCGGGAGAGACGCTTCCAAGACGGTGTGGTCGGCAGGGTTCACCCGTCCGTCCCCGTTGTCAACCTGCTGATGGCCGGCATTGACCACCTTGATCGTGCTGAAGGCGGGCTCCAGCGCTCCGTCGAACCATAGCCTCACGCGCGGGGGCGGCGGCTGGAGCGTTCCACCTACCCGTGGCTCCGAGTGGTCGGGAAATGCATGGCCCCACGCTGTGGTGGTCAGCAGGAGCAAGCTGAGGGTGACGAAAGGCGCAGGAATGAGCTTCACGTCAACCTTCCTTCCAGGGCCATCTGTTGCCGGAAGACCTCTTCCCGCTCCCAGCCGAACCGCATGAACAGGGTCGGCACCACGATCATGTTCAGCAGCGTCGAGGTGAAAAGACCTCCCAGGATAACCTGGGCCAGCGGTCGCTCCAGCTCCTTCCCGGTCGCCTCGCCGAACAGCAGCGGGAGCAGACCTAACGCAGCCGCGGCGGCCGTCATCAGGACCGGCGCAAGTCGGTCCTTCGACCCCTGGATAATGGCGTCTTCCTTCGAAACGCCTTCAGCCCGAAGCTGCCGATAGTGGCTGACCAGAATGATCCCGTTTCGGGCGGCGATTCCAAAGACACTGATGAACCCGATCAGCGCGGGGACGCTCGTCACCATCCCCGTGAGCAGGATGGCCGCCACACCGCCGATCAACGCCAAGGGGAGATTGACCATGACGAGGAGGGCGGCGCGTGGCGAATTGAACGCCTTATACAGCATAAGGAAAATTCCGACCACCGCCAGCCCGCCATACACTATCAGCACCCTCGTCGCTTCCCGCTCACTTTCAAACTGCCCGCCGTACTCGATGAAGTAGCCGGCGGGAAGCCGGACCTCCCTGGCAATCCGGCTTTGGGCCTCGTGGATCACGCTGATGAGATCCCGATCCGCCACGTTCGCCTGCACAACAATTCGCCGCTGCAACCGCTCCCGATTGATCATGAAGGGGCTGTTTACGATCTGCAGGTCGGCCACCAGCCGAAGCGGGATTTTGCGCCCCTCCGGCGCGTCGATCAAGAGATTTCGCATAGAGGCCTGGTCTTTGCGGGAGTCCTCATCGAACCAGGCGAACAGGTCGAACCCCCGTTGCCCTTCAATGATGCGAGAGATCGATCTCCCGCCGAAGGCCACTTCGGTCGTCTCCAGGATGTCACCCACGTCCAGACCGAGACGAGAGGCCTCCTTCCGATCGACCGCGATGCGCACCCCCGGAACATTGATGAGGGGTTCCAGCAACAGATCCGCAACCCCCTTGATCTCTCGCATGATCTGCTCAACCTGCTGCCCTTTCGCTCGGAGTACGGCCAGGTCGGGCCCATAGAGCTTGATGGCGATCTGGGCCCGGATGCCCGAAAGGACCTCGTCCAGCCGGTGCGAGATAAACTGGCCCAGCACGGTGGCCACACCGGGAACCTGTTCCAGATGCTCGCGGATGGCACGGAGGAGCAGTTCCGGATCGCGTTCGCTGTATCGAATCGCGATATCGAATTCACTCACATTCGGCGGCAGCGCCTCCTCATCCAGCTCTGCCCGACCCGCCCGCTGGGAGGCCGAGATGACCTCGGGATGCTGCTTCAGAATTCGGACAATCCGCTCCCCCACGCGCATCGACTCTACAAGCGAGACACCCGGCAGCATCGTTGCCTGCAGGATGAAGTTGCCTTCGCGAAACTCAGGGAGGAAGGAGCGGCCGAGGAACGGGACGACCGCCAGACTGGCAGCAATCAGGAGCATGCAGGCGGCCATTACCCACCGGGGGTGGTGCAGCGCCCGGCGCAGGAGCGCTTCATAGGTGCGCTTCATGCTCCTGATCGTCAGGCTCTCCTGTTCCGGTTGAGCGTCCCCGCGGCGAATCAGGAGCATGGCGGCCAAGGCCGGGACTAACGTCACCGCAACCAGGAGGGAGGCAAGGATCGCAAAGATATACGCAAGGCCGAGCGGCGTAAAGATCCGTCCCTCCACCCCTCCAAGCAGAAAGATCGGCATGAAGACAATCAGGACGATCCAGGTGGCATGGACCACGGCGTGCCGGATCTCAACTGACGCCTCGTAGATCACCTTCAGGGGAGGGTCTGGGTGGGCCTTCTCCTTATTGAGTCTAAGCCGGCGGATGATATTTTCTACGTCCACAATCGCGTCGTCCACGACCTCGCCGATGGCGATGGCCAGCCCCCCAAGGGTCATCGCGTTGATGCCGATCCCGAACGTCTTGAGCAGCAGCACTCCGGAGATTAATGAGATTGGCAGCGCCGTCAAGGTAATGAGAGACGCCCGGACATTGAAGAGAAAGAAGATGACGACGATACTGACGACCACCACCCCTTCCAGGATCGCCTGACGCAGGTTGGCAATGGAGGACTCGATGAAGCTCGCCTGGCGGAAGACCTGCGTATTCAGCTCGACCCCTGGCGGCAGCGTCTTGCGAATCTCCTCCAGCGCCTGTTCTACCTGGTATGTAACCGTCAAGGTATCGACCCCAAAGAGCTTCGAGACCGTTCCGATCACGGCGGGCTTGCCCTCCCACGATGCGTCCCCCCGCTTGAACTCCGGACCGAAGCGGACCGTCGCCACCTGATCCAACCGGATCGGTGTCCCGCCTCGCTCCGCCACCTTGGTCTGCTGAAGCTCTTGAAGCGACGAGATCCGGCCAGCCCCGGTGATGACGTATTCCTGGGCAGGCGTCACCAGAAAGCCTCCAGGGACACTGACGTTCGCCTTCCTGATGGCATCAAGGATCTCCTTGGCGGTCAGGCCGTATTGAAACAGCTTGTCCGAAGACAGTAGCACTTGATACTGCTTCGCGTCGCCGCCGATGGAGACTACTGAAGCCACGCCAGGAATCGCCAGCAGCCGGTTGCGGATCTCCCAATCCGAGATCGTTCGAAGCTCCATCAGGGAGACGCTGTCGCTTGTGAGCACGTATTTGACCAGCCAGCCCACCGCCGAGGTAATCGGGAGCATCATGGGACTCTTGGTTCCCGCTGGAAGCCGATCCTTGACCCCCTGGAGACGTTCGGTCACAAGCTGGCGGGCCGCGTAGATGTTCGTTCCCCACTTGAAGACCACGACGATACTTGACAGTCCAGCGGTCGATTTCGACCGGATCACCTCCACCCCCGGAGTCCCATTAATGGCAGACTCGATCGGAAAGGTAATGAGGGACTCGACGTCCTGCGGCGGCAGGCTAGGGGCCTCCGTCTGAATGACGACCTGAGGCGGGGCAAACTCGGGGAAGACGTCAAGCGTGATCCGGCGTAACGTAAACAGACCGACAACCAGCAGGACGACGAAAGCGACCACCACGAGGACGCGATTTCTCAGTGATCGTTCAATGATCCAGGCGAACATCTCACCCCTCGCACCTCAATGTGTGTGGCCGCCCAGTGCCGGTCCGCCGCCCTTTGCGGCAAGCCACTTTGCGTAAAGCTGGCGGCTGCCGTCCGTAATGACTCGATCGCCAGGGGAAAGGCCGCTTTTCACCTCGGCATAACGGTCATTCCGGATTCCCAGTCCGAGGTCTGCACGGAGATACACGCCGTCCCGTTCGACGAAGGTAAACTCCACCCCCTCCGCGCTGATGAGCGCCTCAATCGGGACGGTGAGGCTCCTGTGCTGCTCTCCCACGATCACATAGACCTGGGCAAAGAGATCTTGTTTCAGCAGCCCGCGAGGATTTCCGACCTCTGCCCACACCGAAATGGTCCGCTTTACCGGGTTGACCGTCGGGCTGATGAAACTAATTCTCCCTTCGAACACCTCATGGGGGTATGCGGAGACGGCGACTCGGACCCGTTGTCCAAGCCTGAGCAGGGGCAGGGTGTCCTCGAAGGCCTCCCCCTCAACAATCATGGTGGAGGTATCGATAATCTTCATCAAGGCAACATTGGGCTCAATTGCCTGACCAATCACGACGTTGCGCTCGACGATCGTCCCACTGATGGGGGCCGGCAGATGCAACGTGGCGACCATCTGCTCCTCACGAATCCGCGCGATCGCCTGCTGGGGCAGACCGAGAAAGTTCAGTTGGCGGGTGAGGCTCTCGATCTCGTTCAGGACCTCGCGATGCTGGTTCTCGAGTTTCAGCAACTCCTTCCGGGCCACAATCTCCCGTTCAACGAGTTGTCGTACTCGCTCCAGATCCAGCTTCGTCAGTGCCAGCCTGTTCTCGGCCTGAATCAGGCTCAACTCCAGGCGTTCCAACTCCACACTCTTAATGTCCAACAGATCGTCTCCTCGCTTGACCCAGGTGCCAAGCGATGCATGAACACTAAGTACAATGCCCGGCACACGGCTGGTTACCTGCGCCACCCGATCGGGATGCGGCTTGACAATTCCATTGAGCTTGCGGACATCTTCAGTCGGTCGAAGCGCTACCGCCTCGGTCCTGAGACCGATGTTGTCGCGCTCTTCGGGAGTCAGTCGGATACCAATTGAAGCCTCGCCGAAACCGACCGTCTCCCCGTGCTCTCTGTCATGGGGCGCTTTGTCTGTCTCGCGCGGTGTGGGCCCGGTCTCTTGCTTGCCGCATCCGCCTGCCGCGACGGCAATCGCCAGCAATATCACGCTAATGAATTGTTTCAACTCTTGCATCTCTCTTCTGCCCAAGCAAGATATCGGTCAATCGGAACTGCCCAACCATAGACCTTTCGCCTTCAGTAAGATGAAAAGAATGGAAAGTGGACCCCCTCGCCGGGCGGATCATACGGGTAAAAACTAGGATCTGCGCGGTCGAGGAGATGCCTACAATGCAAGAATGCCGGCAGGCGAATTAAATCTGATAGACCACGTTCAGTACGTACAACTCTTTTGAAGAAGAAAGTGCGGCGGATCGGAAGGCGAGGAGTAAGGGGCCGGTCGGTTCCTGTCGCCTGACGGCCGAGAACCGTTCGTGTGGAATGGCTTGCAGGGGCTCAGTTCGGAGGCTGATGCCGGCCTTTGCGCCGGCACCCGTCTCTTGGCCGCTCAGGGCCGCGTAAAGCTGGTGGCCATCGCAGAGGAGAGGATGGGATGAACTATGGTCGAAATCGGATAAGGTAACGCGCTGGTACGCAACAGCGCTGACTTGGTGGAAAAGGCAAAACGGATAGACCCACAACAGGCAGATAGCCGTAATGAGAGCCATGGTCGGAGCTAGCGATCCAGATCCCCGTCCCATTGAGTCATCCTTTTCGCGATCGAGGATAACTTCATGCTATCACGGCCCATGTGTACTTTCAATCCAGAAAGCTCACAGCCGTGCTGGACTCTAGCCGACTCAGCCCTCGGGCAGAAAGACCGCTGCTTACATCGTTGATGATACCTTCACAAATCGATTGCCCTGGCCGACCAGGCCTCGGGGCCGAATGACGACCTTCTGCTCCGGATCGCTGACCACGTGGCCGATCTGCAAGGCCTCCCGGCCATGATGCTTCACGATCTCCACAAAGGACTCCGCATCCGCTTCAGCGACGACGGCACAGAATCCGATCCCCATGTTGAAGACCTGGAACATCTCGTGATCGGGGATACCCCCCGATTTCTGGATCAGGGAAAATATCGGAGGGATCGGAGGAAACCGGTCAATGACGTAGCCGACTGCGTGGGGCTTTGTATCTAGTCGCAACAAGTTCAGTAGCCCGTCGCTCGTGATGTGGGCGAGCCCGTTGATGGCCAGCGATCGCTCAAGCGCCTCGACTACCTCCGGCACATAGATCAGGGTCGGCTCGAGAAGTTCTTCCCCCAGCGTTCGCCCAAGCTCCTCGAATCTGGTATCCACCGAATACTTGTTCTGCGTGAACAGGACCTGCCGAGCCAGCGTCAAGCCATTACTATGGATCCCGCTGCTTCGGATGCCAATAATGACATCACCAGGAGTCACGGCCCTGCCAACAATCACCTTATCGAGCGGAACATGGCCGACACACATCCCGACCAGATCGCATCCCCATCCCTCACGCTCTGATGCGAGCATCTCCCGGACCTGGGCGATCTCACCGCCGCAGATGGCGACCCCTGCGCGGCGCGCGCCTTCCTTCAACCCTTGCATGAGCTGATCGATGAGGTCCGGGTTCGCCTGCTGCACCGCGATATAATCCAGAAACGTCGTCGGGCGCGCGCCCACGCAGAGCACATCGTTCACATTCATGGCCACGCAGTCTATCCCGACCGTATCGAACTTCCGCATCCTCTCTGCAACCATGAGCTTCGTACCCACCCCGTCGGTTGAGAGGGCTAGACCCATTCCATGACCGAGATCGATGACGTTCGCAAAAAAGCCGATAGGCAAGACCGGTTTCCCGACCCCTCGCACAAAGGCAAACGTTTCGCTCACCGTCTCGATCACCCGGGACAGCACCTGCTCTTCTCGCTCGACATCGACGCCGGCGCCGAGGTAGCTCGCTTCACCCTCTGGATGCTTCTGCATTTCCTCTGTCCTTTTACGTCAGAAAGCCTGGCGACGTCACCACGAACCAGTCAACCGCGAGTCAACAGTAAGAGATTCGCTGGGGCGCGTCAAGCAGTATCGTGGGTTGTCAGGGTGAAGACCACGGCTGCAATAAGAGGGTGAGCCGATTTATACCCATTGAGGCGGCAGTGATGAATTTATCGCGTGGCGTGAATCAAGCGGGTCAGCTTGCGCATGGGAGCGCGAAGGAGTATGATCCGTTGGAAAAGATCTGAAACGACTTTTCTCTTAGCCAAAAAAAGGGACGTTGATGCGTTACTTCAAAGTGATCGTGGAGAAACATCCGGAGGGCTACGTGGCGTATCCCATGGGGCTCAAAGGGGTAGTGATCGGCGAAGGCGAGACCTATGAGGATGCCTTGGAGGATGTACGATCGGCCATCCGCTTCCACATCCAGACCTTTGGATCGGAGGCGCTGGAAGCTGAATCCCCCGTCCTGGACGCCTTCATTGCGGAGGCCACAGTCACGGTCTGATGCCCACGTTTCCGGTAGATGTCCCGAAAGCAAGGGTCATTAAGCCATTGGAGCGGCTGGGCTTCCGGCTGGTCCGAGAGGGGCCGCATCTGGCGATGGTCCGCGAGAACCCGGATGGAACACAGACGTCCCTCACCATACCTAATCACTCCGACATCAGAGGCTCGACGCTCCGCACCATCTGCATTCAAGCGGGTATCGCCCAAGACGAATTCCTGAAAGCCTACGAACAGACATGAGTCGGGGCTCGATGACCCCGCGAATGCGCAGTGAGCTTTGTAGCACCAGTTTTCCTGCCCTAATCTAGCCGCGGATGAGACGCCTTGGGTACATTTGAGATGCTCGGCGCCTACCTTAAAAGAATCTTCGACGTCACCAAACATGGGGACGCTAGAGAAGAAAGCTACTACTCTGGCCTGGAAGAACTCATTAACAACTACGCAGAGTCTTCCGGCAAGAAAAAGACCCATGTCACAACCCTTCCCGAGAAAACCGGCCGCCCCGCCGCCCGGTTTGAAGGCGCAGGCGACAATCGCGTGAGGAGGTACCGATACAGCGAGCATGAGCAGCGGGTGTACATCAACGAAACTCAGTACTTTGAAGGGATCACTCAAGAAACCTGGGAATATCAGATCGGCGGCTATCAGGTGTTGAACAAATGGCTGAAGGACCGCAAGGAACGAATCCTCAGCCTCGAAGACCTCCAGCACTACTGCCGCGTCGTTACGGCGCTCGCCCGAACCATCCAGATCCAGGCCGAGATTGCCCGCTTGTATCCACAAGTCGAACAGGACACCCTGGCAGTTGAGCTGTCTCCGAAGGCTTGAAGCGTCCAACTAGAAGAGAACATCTGCGTGATGGCCCTCCGCTCGATCGTGCAGTCGAGAGAGTCCGTACACCCATTTCAAGCCGCATCCTCAACCGAATTGGCTATTTTCACCATACGGTAAAACTTCGTAATTTTCATCCTTACAAACCGTACTTAGGCATGATTAGAAGATGTGGCATATTACTGTTCATGGTATATTAATTGAGCTTGACACGTATACGAGGTGTGGTAATCTATAGTCATGGTAGTCAAACTCAAAGATACTTCACGTGAAGGTGTGGTAACGAGGATCGGTAGAGGGGCGCGGGTGGTAATTCCGGTCTCGCTCCGCAAGGCCCTGGCCCTCAGTCCCGGGGATCCCGTGGTCCTGAAGATCGAAGACGCGACGTTGCGGCTGATTCCGCTCCGTGAGGCCATTGCGGAGGCGCAACACCGCGTTCGCCGGTATATCCCGGCGGACGCCGGTCTGGTCGAGTCGCTGCTCCAGGACCGCCGGAGAGAGGTACAGCGTGAGTAGGGTCGTCCTCGATGCGTCCGCGCTCCTCGCTCTGCTGAATCAGGAGGATGGAGCGGAACGAGTCGCCCCACTCCTGGCGGATGCGGTGATTTCAACAGTGAACCTGGCGGAGGTCGTCACACGCCTAGCCATTGCAGGGATGCCGGAGGCCGCTATTCGGGATACCTTGGCCCTGCTTCCTCTGGAATCCGTCCCTCTTGATGTCGAGGACGCCATCGACCTGGGGCTACTTGCGCCCGTGACCCGGTCCTCGGGACTGTCGCTGGGCGATCGAGCCTGCCTGATTCTCGCCCGACGTCTGGGCACCACAGCCGTCACGGCGGATCAGGCATGGACGGGCATCGATGCGGGAGTACCTGTCGAGCTGATCCGTTAAGCGGGAGAATCAGCACAATTCTGACACAATTTCCCGGTATCGGCCGTGAGGGAAGGCAACAGCGGGCAATATAACTCGGATTTTAAAAAGAAGTGATGGTGGGCAGGGGCGGAATCGAACCGCCGACACCAGGATTTTCAGTCCTGTGCTCTACCTACTGAGCTACCTGCCCGAAACTACAAGGGGATGAGCCGATTACAAAAAGGCTCGATCTTTGTAGCACCGCGCAGATTATTTGTCAAGGAGTGTAGTTGCAGCTCAAACTGCACTATTGAGAACAGTGCAACCGCATGGTCTCCAGCCCCGAGATCGATCGTTCTCACGATTGGCGAGCTTCGTCTCGGTGATGCACAATTTTGCGACATCTTAAGGAGCGTAGCCCCCGTTCAGTTGTTTACTGTGCGGGTGCCGCTGAGAGTTGCACCTTCGCCCAAAAGCTCAGCGGCTCGGGCCGATCGCCATGAGTTCTCGCTGTACCAGACCCTGCCCTCTCACCTGGGTCACCCCCTGGTAATCCTCCACCGCGTTTCCCCCAACCACCACCGCGCCTCCCGCTCCCACGCCTCCCGCCTTGCCTGATCTTCGGCTCAAACTTTCCCGCCTCAATGCCGAGCTTCAGAGTCGAACCCGCAACTGCCCCGACCGCGTACGGACGATCGCTGGATGCCCGCAGAGGAACCTTCAGCTCGTACACTCCTGATCCCTGCGAATTTCCTACTCGCACGCTGATGCCCGGCACCTCGAAAGCTAAGAAGAGTTGGTGATCCTCCTTGCCGGGTCCGAGAAGCTCCAATTTCTCAAGTGATTGCTCCACAACTTCTTCCGATTCCTCCGAACTGCGGGCATCCGTCCGATTGAATGGCGCCGATGTCTCCTGGCCCGGCAGTCCAATTGGATAATGAATCCCCAGCTTCTTACCATCTTCGGACTCCAGCCACACGGTCAACCCCGGTCCCACCATCCGCCGTCGGAACTGCTCCTCTGGAGCCATGAGACAGACATAGAGAAAGTCCGAGTCGTTTCGTATACCGAGGGAAATCTGCGAGTCTTTGAGATAAAAGAAATAGGATCTCCACTCGGTGGGGAGGCCGTCAATCACTATCTCATTGTTATTCCACGAGCTCGATAGTTCGGCTGTGGTGCTGCAACCTCCCATGAGGGCGCTCACAAGAACGATAAGGCATGCCACACCAAAAGGCGCAACGCGCCCTACCGCCGCTCTTCCCAATGATGCTCCAGACCCTCCTTCCACGATCCTGTTCCACGGACTGAGGTCCCGGCGACTAGCACTATTGGTCGGTAGGCTCATGGATCACAGCAACCGGATCGTCATCTGCGTGGAGATAGGTTGCATTCCGGAGAAGCTAAGACACAATGGCTATACGCCTACTGGAAACAATCGAATTCGCCCTGATCACGATCATCCTCAGCCGTTCCATCGGCATTACCTCCTTCTGCCGAGGGGGACGGCAAAAGGGCGCGCTTGATTGTTTCATGGAGCTGGTCGAATCCGCAGGGCTTGGGAAACACAGCGAAGGCCCCCAGCCGTTGGGCTTTCGAGGCTATCGCCTTCTCGAGGCCGGTGACGAGGACGACCTTGATCCACGGGTACGCCACCCGAATCTTCTCCAGCAGCTCGATGCCGTTCATCCTCGGCATCATAAAATCGGTAATGACGAGACCATAGGACATCGAGGACTGCCGCAGGAGTCCCCATGCGAACGCTCCATTAGGGGCGGTGGTTATGCTGTACCCTTGCCTGCCTAACAGGTCTGCCAACAGGGCGCGATTCCCCTCGCAATCATCGACCACCAAGATGCTGCCGACCACTTGTCCCGCTCGAGAAGGCTCGTCGTCTCGTGCGATATTGGAAGAAGCCCTGCGGTGGCCCCGCAACTTAGTGCCCCTCCTCAAGCAGTTTCCGCATCTCCGCACGGATTTCGTTCAATCGTTGTCGACGCTGCTTCGCCTTGGCCAGCTGCTCGGGGGTGAGCAGCTTGCGAACCTCCAGGGCAACCTGCAGCGACTCGTGCATGAGGGGTTCTCGGAGCTTGCCGATCTGCTGGATCAGCGGGGCAAGGTCTTCGGCCTTCACCGGACCGGGGACATAGAGTTTCTCGGCCAACTGCTCGCGCGCAGACCGGAGCTGCCGCCGGAGGGTCTCAAACTTGGGGCGATGGCTCGCCACAATCTGTCTGACTTGCGCCTGCTGAGTCTCCGTGAGCCCCGCCCCCTGAACGAGCTGAAGGAGGAACATCTCGTCGGTTGGGTGCCCCCACCCCGCGCCCCGGCCTCCGGGCGGCTGGCCAAAGGCCGAGGCTGTCCAAAGGCCTATCGCCATGACTCCCAGCAGGATCCCCGCCCCATGCCACGTCTTATGTGTTCTCATGTCTATCTCCTCCCCATGAATCCTCCACTGACGCGTCATCGCGCGTCCATGTCTCTCCCAGCCCGCCCAGCACGTCGTCGTCCTCCTTGTCCAGCATCATTTCCGGCTCGGTGAGACGCCGAGCGGACTGAAGTACTTGAGTCTCCTCATCACTCGGCGCCGACAGACCGGCGGACACCTCCGCAAGGAAACCCAGGGTGCCGGCCTCGTCAAGCGTCGGCTGCCTTTGTACCAGGACCTGGGTGTCACGCCACAGCCACACTTCGACCCCCGCCACGATCACTCCCGCTGCAAGCATGGCGGCCACCATGGCCCGACGTGGCCAGAAAGCCCTCCTCCGAGGACGGACCGTGAGTGCGGATGGCATCCGTTCAAGTGCGTGGTCAATCTGCTCAAGGTCTCGGACCAACTGGCGGTAGCGGCCCGCACAGGTGGCGCAAGCCTCGAGGTGAGCCAGGTCCGCGGCACGGCCTTCACCGTAATGGATGAGCAGCAGGCTTCGATCATGCAAACAGCGTATCATGAGTGCTCCTCAAGCCCCTTGCGCAGGCACGCCACCGCCCGAAACAGATGACGCTTCACACTGCCGGGGCTGAGACCCAAAACCTCGGCGACGTGCTGGGTAGACCACGCTTCGAGATGACGCAACACGAAGACCTCTCGCTGTCGTTGGGAGAGCCGCCGGAAGGCGCGCCAGATGTGCTCACGGGTCTCTCCGGTCAGTGTGGCCGCTTCCGGCGTCGGGTCACGGTCTACGATCTCGACCTCCTCGAGGGCCCCGTGCCAGAGGCGCCACCACGCCGCCCGCTGCCGATCGCGACAGGCGTTGACCGCGACCCGCGTGAGCCATGGACCCCACGCCACAGCGCGGTCTGTTGCCCGGTAACTTTCGACGAGCTTGAGGAACACCTCGTGGGTGACGTCCTCGGCCTCCTGGGAATGCCGTAACAGGAGGCGGCACAGACGCAGCAGTCGCGGAGCGTGTTCCCGGTAGAGCGCCTCACACTGCGCGTACCATGGTGAGCGGTCGTCAAGGCGTCCATCCATTATGTGATCTCACTACTAAGAACGAATGGGCCCCCCTGTTGGTTGACAGAGACAGTCGCTTTTTCTAATCCTTGCGACCAACTGCATGGAGGGCCTTGCAGTCCTGCAAAGCGCTTCTCAGGGAGTGAAGAGGGCTGGTCCTTCCCATTGAGTCGGTCAGAGCGGAGCAGATATCTTCGTCTCATCGTCAAACGGGAGTCCCCTGTGACTTTCTGCTCGCCGGTCCGTGAATCGATGGGTCGCCTCTATTGATCTATTACGCTGGAACTCTGCCCTAGGTGACGCCAACAACACCATCGGCTTCATATCCCGCATCAACGATCAAGCGTACCTTCGTTACCGGATCGCTTCACGAAACGTATAACCACGCGACAATCAAGACGAGCAGGTCGAGTCTCCTGTCAACCAACAGGGGGGCTCATTCGTTAATAAAGGGGAAATGGACGTATCACAGAGGCAAGAGGCGACGTGGCGCAGCAGTTCGCCAAAAAGCCCAGTGCTGGCCCTTTCCTCTGTTGTTGTGCTGTGACTAAACGAATAACGAAGCGTAAAATCTAATTTTATTGAGACTTGCACGAATAATGTAGACTGTGGTTGCCTTCGTTCTGTTCATGGTGCGCTCGTCGAACCATGGGCGGATCAGCCTTCGACACGCTCAGGCTGAACGGAAAGGTACGCAGTTCGCGTTCTATTACCTATGTAAGACTCAATGGAAGGAGGACGAGGGGATGAGAAGAACAGGCAGGTGGCTGATGCCGGGGGTAATCGCAACCCTGATCCTCGTGACAGGATGTGCGACACCGCTGACTCCTCGCGAAAGCGGGACGCTCACCGGCGCGGGGGTCGGGGCCGCCGCTGGCGCCGTGCTCGGTGGGATCGCCGGGTCGCCGGGGAAGGGCGCAGCGATCGGCGCGGGGGTCGGGGCGGTTACCGGTCTTCTGACAGGCAACGCCATCCAAAATGAGCAGGCGGCCAGGCCCTATCCGCCGCGGTATGCCTACGCGCCCCCGTCCCCTGCCTATCAAGTCCGGTACCCTCCGCCACCCCCGCCTACGGCAGCCCTGCAGATCGAGGCCGCGCCGCCAGAGACCGAGATCATCGTGGATGGGCGGAGGATCGGCAGCGCGGGGGAATTCCACGGGCCCGTAACGGTACCGGTGGTGGCCGGGCCGCATGTAGTGCAGTTGTACTGGAGAGGGTTCAGTATCACGAATCATATTGTGGCGTCACCCCAAACCACGGTGATCGTCAGACGGGACCTGGCGCGATCAGCGGGCGCACCTCCACCTCCGCCACCGGGAGCCTATCCTCAGCCGCCATACTGACAACAGTTATAGCCGGCCGGGATGGAGATCCAGAGTGTCGCCGGGGTAACCGTCAGAATAAATTGAACAGAGTTGCGAAGCCATCGTGGGTGACCGCACCAGAAGGAGTCGAAGCATGAACATCGTCAATGAACTGCGACGCTGGAGTGTCCTGATCATCGCCGGCGCGCTTGTGATGACGGCCCCGCTGACGCTGGCAGAGGCGGCGCATGGCGGCGGCGGAAGTGGCGGGGGGCGCGGAGGATTCGGCGGCGGTGGCGGTAGAGGAGGTTTCGTCCATGGGGGAGGCTTTGGTCACGGTTTTCGTGGCCAGAGTTTTCACGGGGGGTTCCACGGCAGCGTCGTAATCGGGCTTGGCGGCTGGTGGTGGGATCCTTGGTGGTACGGCCCGTATTGGCCGTACGGACCCTATGGCTGGGGAGCGCCCTATGGCTACGGGTACCCTGTGTATCCCTATGAGGGGTATGATCCCGGATACGCCTATCCGCCCGCTACGCCACCAGTCGGGTACGAGTACGGCGGGGAGACCTTTCAGGCGCCTCCCCCCGTGATGCCGCCATCGCAGGCTCCACCGGCCGTGAGTTCCCAGGTCCCCCCGGCCTCTGCGCCGGTGACGGCGTCTCTGCAGATCGAGGTGACCCCAGTGGAGGCGGAGATCCTGGTAGATGGCATGCGGGTGATGACGACCAAGGGGTCAAAAGGGCCGGTCACCGTTCCGGTGGCCGCCGGGGCGCACACCGTGGAGTTTCGGGTGGGCGGCGTGACGATCATCGAAAACATTGTGGTTTCGCCGCAGACGACAGTGCTCATCAAGCGGGACCTTGGGACTACAGGAGCGCCTCAGCAGTAACGGGACACTAAAGAGGATCGTAACGAACAACGATCCTGTGCGCTCTGCAAGGGCGCCGACCAAGACTCCCGCGAGGAACGCGAGGACAATGTTTGGGTTGAAACAGCATCACAGGCCCAGATCCGTCGCGTGCGGCGTCGAGCCGGAGTAGTCGTAGAAGCCTCGGCCAGACTTCCGCCCATGATAGCCGGCGATGACCATTGTCTTCAGAAGTGGGGGTGGCGCGTACCGCGCTTCCCGATACTCCTCGAACATGATGTTCGCGATGGCGTAGGTCGTGTCAAGGCCGACGAAATCAGCCAGCTCCAAAGGACCCATCGGATGGTTGCAGCCGAGTCTCATCGCCTTGTCGATATCTGCCGCAGACGCGACACCCGCCTCTAACGCTCGAATCCCATCCAACAGATACGGCACCAGCAGGCGGTTCACGATGAAGCCACAGTGATCTTTTGCCGCAACCGGCTCCTTCCCGAGCGACGTGGCGAAATCGGAGACAGTCCGAAAGGTCTCCGCGCTGGTGCGAATGCTCCGGACCACCTCCACCAGCTTCATCAGCGGAACGGGATTGAAAAAATGCAGGCCGGCGAACCGATCGGCCCGCCCGGTCACAGAGGCCAGCGCCATAATGCTGATGGATGAGGTGTTGCTGACAAAGATGGTGCTCGGCGGGCAGAGGCGATCCAGGGTCCGGAAGAGATCCTGTTTCAGCGGCAGATCCTCGCTGATCGCCTCAATGATCAGGTCGGCCCCTCTCAGCTCTTCCAGGGTGATGGTCCACATGATCCGATCGAGGAGCGTCACCTTTTCCTCGACGGTCATCCGTCCCTTTTCAACCGCCCGTTGCAGCCTGCCGTCGATCGCCTGCCTCGCCTTATCCACAAAGCGCTGCTCCGCTTCCCTGACGACGACTGCGTAGCCTGCCTGCGCGACGACCTGCGCGATGCCGGACCCCATGATACCGGCGCCGATAACTCCAACGGTCTTGACGCTCGTCATGTGCGCTCCCATCACTTACGACGGCGTACCCACCCTCCGGCGGCGCCACTTGGCAAGTCTTTGACCGATCTCGGCTTCGAGTCCACGGTCCGTGGGGTGGTAGTAGATCCGGCCTTTCAACCGCTCAGGCAGGTAGTCCTGAAGGGCTATGGCCTCGGGCAGATCATGCGGGTACTGGTAACCGGCGCCGTATTCCAGTTCCTTCATCAAGGCAGTTGGGGCATTCCGTAGGTGCAGCGGCACCCCTTCGAGCGGCGCCTGCTCTACATCCTGCTGCGCCTCGCCGAAGGCCTTGTAGACGGCATTCGATTTGGGCGCGGTGGCTAGGAAGACGACGGCCTGGGCCAGTGCCAATTCACCCTCAGGCGAGCCGAGGAAATGGTACGCATCTTTGGCCGCCAGCGCCACCTGCAAGGCCCGTGGATCGGCATTGCCGACATCTTCCGACGCGAACCGAACCACGCGTCGGGCAATATACATCGGATCTTCGCCCGATGCCAGCATTCTGGCAAGCCAATAGAGAGAAGCATCAGGGTCGCTGCCCCGCAGGCTCTTGTGCAGGACCGAGATCAAGTTGTAATGCTCTTCCCCGGTCTTATCGTACAGCAGCGTCCGCCTGCCTGACGCCTCCTGGGCCATCTGTGCGGTCAACCGCCTGCTCCCGTCAGGCTGCTCCTCTACCATTTGCGCCGCCAGCTCCAAGGTGTTCAGCGATACGCGGGCATCTCCCGAGCCGAGCCCCGCGATGAAGCGCAGCGCATCGTCATCGGCCTCGATCCGAAGGCGACCAAGCCCCCGCTCCTGATCGTCAAGCGCCCGCCGGAGGATGACGATCAACGCATCCTCCGTCAGCGGACGAAGCGTCACGACCTTCGCCCGAGACAGGAGAGGAGCAATGACTTCGAATGAGGGGTTCTCGGTAGTGGCCCCGATCAGCACGATCGTTCCCCCTTCCACATGGGGCAGAAAGGCATCCTGCTGGGCCTTGTTGAAACGGTGAATCTCATCGATGAACAGGAGCGTCCGCCTGCCATAGGCGCGCTCCTGCTGGGCCCGAGCGATCACCTCTTTGATCTCCTTGATCCCGGAGGTGACGGCCGAGAACGGTAGGAAGGTTGCCTTGCATCGTTCCGCCAATAGGAAGGCGAGGGTCGTCTTGCCTGAGCCTGGCGGACCCCACAGGATCAGCGACGGCAGTTCTCCCGCCTCCATGGCCCTTCGGAGGAGCTTGCCTTCTCCGAGCAGGTGCTCCTGCCCGACGTACTCCTGGAGCGTCCTCGGGCGCATCCGGTCCGCAAGCGGCGCTGCAACCTTTTGGGATGGGGTGGGCAATCGGTCAAAGAGATCTGCTGTCATCGTACACCACCGCCTTGAGCTCATCCAAGATCCGGCGGGTCGCCTTGACCGGATCGGCTGCTGCCGTAATCGGCCGGCCGATCACCAGGTAGTCCGCGCCCGCAACGGCCGCCTCATAAGGCGTCATAACCCGGCGCTGGTCCTCGGTCGGAGCCCATGCCGGACGAATGCCAGGGATAACGAGGCGCATCGACAGCGGCAGGGTGGCCCGTAGTAAGCCGATTTCGTGAGGCGATGCCACGACGCCATCCAGTCCGGCCTCCCGCGCGAGCGACGCTAAACGAACGACCTGCGCCGCAAGATCGAGCTTGCTACCAACGACCTCTTCCAGGCCTCGCGCGTCCAGGCTGGTGAGCACCGTCACCGCCAGCAGTCGCATGGGTGAGTCGATTCCAGCGACGGCGGCCTTTGCCGCCTGCAACATCGCCCGTCCGCCTGAGGCGTGGAGCGTGCACATCACTGCCCCAAGCCTTGCGGCCTCGCGGACCGCTGCAGCCACGGTATTCGGAATGTCGTGCAGCTTCAGATCCAGAAAGACCGCCCCGCCCCGCTGCCTCACCACCTCTACCGTCCGAGGGCCCTCAGCCGTGAAGAGCTGGAGGCCCACCTTGAAGAGCGTCACTGTTGGGTACAGTTGCTCAACCAGCGCGGCGGCTGCAGTCAGGTCTCCCACATCCAGGGCTACAATCAATTCTGGTGGTTTGTGCATGCCCTCGCTTCTCTCTACGCCGATAAGCGCATCAGGTCCTCAGTTGCATGGCGTCACGATACCATGAAGCCAGGGCATTGACAAGGCAGGGCCGGGTAGGGTAAGGGTTGGGTGAACAAGGCGTGGAGGCTTGCAAAATGGAGCATTGGGGGTTCGCAAGGGCCAAAGGGCGACCTGCCTACCGAAGCCTCGGCGCAGGCAGGCGAGTCTGCTGTCGCCTTGCCCTTGGGTTGCTGGTACTCTTATCGCCCGATCTCAGCCGAGCTGACCTCTGGACCGACGCGAGGGTTCAGGAATTGGCGGTGGCGGGAACCGATCACCTCCTCAACCTCGACTACGACCTGGCCGAGCAGACATTCGCCCGCCTTGGCGACGTCGATAGGACGGGTCTACTCGCACCGTTCTACCAAGCCTTCGTGACGCTCATGCGTCTTCAGGATCGGAAGCCAACCCGCCAGGAGTTAGACGCCTTCCTGGCTGCGATGCGCACGCTTATTGCCAGGACCGAGGCGCGCCTCAAGCAGACCCCTGACGAGCCTGACCTCTTGCTCTTACTCGGGATGGCCTGGGGCTCCAAGGCGATGATCGACGGCGTCCGAGGCAACTATTTCTCGGCATACGAGGCGATCAAGCGAACAAAATCGTATCTCGATGCCTGCCTCTTGCGCCAACCGATCAGGTACGATGCCTACTACGCCTTGGGGCTGTACGACTATACGCTCTCCCGAGTCGCATGGTTCTATCGGCCCTTGGTGCACCTGGTGCTTCCACCCGGTGATCGCGAGTGGGGCCTGCGAGAGCTCACGATCGCGAGCGAGCGTGGCGCCGCAACCCGGATGCTGGCGAAGCTCGCCCTTCTGCAGACCTATACCGGCATCGAGAAAGATTTCAAAAAAGCCCTGCCGCTTGCTGATGAGTTGCTCCGCCGATTTCCCGGCAACTCGGAGCTCTACTTCCAGGCGGCTCTGGTCTACTCCGAGCTGAGACGATTCCCCGAGGCGCTGGAGGTCAGCCGTCGCATCCGCGTGAATCTGGAATCAGGCCGCAACCATTTTTCGCGAGAGATGCTGCCGCGATACCTCCAACTCATGGGAAAGATCAACATGGATCGGGGCGACTACCCCACAGCCTTGAGCTTCTTCCGGAAGACAATCGAGCAGCCGGTGCCGCGGTATGCCTGGGTGACGGCGTGGGCCTGGACCAGGACCGGCATGATCCATGATCTGCTGGGGGAGCGGGCCGAGGCGCAACAGAGCTACAGGATGGCGCTCCAGGTCGAGACCGACGGCATCGCCAAAGACGTGGCAAGGCAGTATCTTCACGAACCCTACCGCAAGGACACGATCGGTCGTCCCCCCGCTACCGGACCGGAGGAGTATACGGGATCGCCCTAGCTCAGATCCTCAACCTACTGACCATGCTGAGGGCTACTCACGCGGTCACTTGCCGCCTTGACTCAGCTTCGTGAGCTGCTCCTGAGTAAGCACCTGCCGTATCGCCTTGTAGAACTTCGTTTCCGTCTTTAGAGCCTCTTTATCTGCCACAGCCCATTCGTCGGCGATCTTGTCGATCTCTCGGTCCGAGGACTTCTTGTCTGCAACAAGGCTCATTAACTTCTGCCGGAGCGCCATGACTTTCTGTTGAGTCGCGCTCAGCGCGGATATCCGCTCTTTCTTGGCCGTATCAAGCTTGCTCCGCTGATCGGTCGAAAGCCCGAGGTTCTGGAAGGGGTCCGGCTCCTTCGTCGGCTCCTTTTGGGCCGAAGCCATGCCCCCCCCGATCAGCAGTGTTGTCGTCAGCAGCCCAATCCCCAATTTCTTCCATGCGCGCATACAGTTCTCCCCTTTCCGTTAGGTAAAATTATCCATCACCAAGCAACAACACAGTACAGTGCAATGCTACTACTGTCCGCCTTTCTTCTCGGCAGCACGCCGATAGAGCTGCTCGTATTCTCGAGCCGAGCGATCCCACGTGAAGTCGGCGGCCATGGCATTGGTCATCAGCCGAGCCCACAAGGCTTTCTCACGATACAAGGCCAAAGCCTGCCAGATGGCCTGCAGAAAGGCCGTCGCGGTTGACTCCTCGAACCTGAATCCGTTCCCCTGCCCCGTCGCCGGATCAAACTGGACAACCGTATCGTCCAGCCCGCCCGTTGCGTGGACAATCGGAATCGTTCCGTAGGCCAGACTGTACATCTGGTTCAAGCCGCACGGCTCATACCGCGAGGGCATCAGGAAGAGATCGGCGCCCGCTTCAATCTGATGCGACAGCGGGACGTCGAAGCCGATCCTGACAGCCAATTGTGACGGGTACTTGGCTGCCGCCTCACGAAAGGCCGCTTCGAGTTTCTTCTCGCCGCTTCCCAGCAGGACGAGTTGCACATTCAGCGACATCAGCGTTTCCAGGATATCGCGCAGCAAGTCAAGCCCCTTCTGCCCGGCCAGCCGGGAGATCACGGCCAGCAGCGGCACACTGGTCTTGACCGGAAGCTCGAACCGCCGCTGCAAATCCGCCTTGCACCGGGCCTTTCCGGCAAAGTCATCGACTCTGTAGTGAGCAGCGATGTGAGGATCTCCGGCCGGGTTCCATTCCTCGGGATCGATCCCATTTAATACACCGAACAGATCGCCTTTCCGCTCCCCGAGGACGCCGTCCAAGCCAGCCCCCTGGTTCGAGGTCTGGATCTCCTGGCTGTAGCGACGGCTCACGGTGGTGAGCAGGTCGGCAAAGAGCAGCCCGCCCTTCAGCAGATTGCCCTTCCCATAAAACTCAAGGCCCGCCGGCGTGAACAGCTCCGAAGGCAGCATCAGCCTCGGCAATATTTCAGGAGGAAAGAGGCCCTGGTAGCCCAGGTTGTGGATGGTGAAGACGGTCGCAGTTCGCTGAAAAAAGGGGTCGCTGCGAAGGATGGTCTTCAGATAAACAGGCAGCAGCGCCGTCTGCCAGTCGTGGGCGTGCAGAACCTCCGGCTGAAAGGAGACCGCTCGGCATACCTCCAAGGCTGCCCGGCAAAACAGCGCGAAACGCTCCGCGTTATCGGGGTAATCCTCTGCAGATGCGGTCTGATAGAGGCCATCGCGGTTGAACGAGTGGTCGTGGCGAATAAAGTACACCGATATTCCGCTTGAGAGATGCCCCTCAAGCAGATCCACTGGTTGCGGGCCAGAGGCTGCCGGAACGCTCAGTCCGCTTTCGACGAGTCGGAGTCGGTGTCGCTGTGCGTCCACAGCGCGGTAGAGCGGCATGATGAGCCGGACATCGTGCCCAAGCCGACCAAGCGCCTTTGGCAATGCGCCAGCCACATCACCCAGCCCGCCAGTGTGGGCAAACGGCACGGCCTCAGAAGCAGCAAAAAGGATTTTCATCCGGGCGATCCAGCCCTCTGTGCGGCATGCGATGATGAGCAGTGGCGGGGCCGACGGGACTCGAACCCGCGACCTCCGGCGTGACAGGCCGGCGTTCTAACCAACTGAACTACGACCCCGCAAAAAGACGGTGATGAGTGGGAGCTATCTACCTGAATTTCAGCTCCGCTAAATTTGGTGGTGGGCGAAGGAGGTGTCGAACCTCCGACCCCCTGCTTGTAAGGCAGGTGCTCTCCCGCTGAGCTATTCGCCCGACTGCGGCACGGTACGCCCCATATCGCGGAAGAAACCGGCACTCAGTATAGCTTATAGAGATCGAGTGTCAAGCCGAAATGCTGCTTAAAGTGGGGCAAGATCTTCCAGGCTCCCCCTCATGAGTGGACTGAACCGCCCGAAGAACCTTATCCTGGCGCTAATAGAACCGCCCTCCAAGCTGGAGAGCCCGGAGGGCGGTTCGAATGTAGGACGTTGGTGGAGGCGGCGGGAGTCGAACCCGCGTCCGAGAACATGTCGGAAAGAACATCTACGTGCGTAGCCTGCGTATGAATGTTCGCCCCTCTTGGCCCCCACAGGCGGGGTCCAGGAGCGACTAGCTCATGTGATCTTACCGGCCTCCCCAGAGCATGAGAGGCAAGCCAGCCCGTCTAGTCGACGCCCAGATCCCGCCCGACAGGCGAAGCGGGGTGGACGTGGCTACCCTCAGGCAGCCAGTGCTAATTCGTGGTTGGCAGTTGCTTGTGTTCCCACCTTTTTACGAGGCGATGGGTCCTCGGCACGCAGCCCTGACGCCCTTGTCCCCGTCGAAACCGGAGCGCCCCCATACTAAAGACGGTACAGCGCGTGATTGGGCTTGAAGGTAGAAGACTATTTCTACTTTATGTCGCCTGGCTGAAAAAGTCAACAGCTATCCCAGGTCTGCGCGGCCGCGAGTGAGCTGGGCCATCTCTTTCGTCATTGCACGTCGCTTCAGGGTTTCCCGCTTATCGTACAGCTTTTTCCCTCGGGCCAGCGCCAGTTCGAGCTTGATCTTCCGTCCAGCCACATAGACACTCAAGGGGATCAAGGTGAGGCCCTTTGCCTGAACCTTCCCCATGAGCCTGGCAATCTCTTCTTTGTGCAACAGGAGCTTCCGCTTCCGATTTGGGTCTGGATTGGAACGGCTGCCGGCGGCATACGGACTGATATGGCAATTAAACAGATACGCCTCCTCGCCCTCGATCGCGGCGTAGCCGTCTTTCAGGTCGGCCCCGCCCTCCCGCAGCGACTTCACCTCGGTCCCGGTAAGGGCTATCCCGGCCTCAATGACCTCCTCGATCTGATACTCATACCTCGCCCGTCGATTGGAACAGAGGATTCTTCTTTCCTGTGCCGGTGCCATGAGGCAGACTATAGCGTAGCCCAACACTACGCAGCAAGCGGAATTCCAGGCCCTGATATCCAAAGGCCAGGTTTCGAGGTCCTTTTTCCCTTGACAGATCGTGGGAGATTTTGATAAGAGACTGCTGGGCGGGTCGATAGGGGCGGATAGTGATTACTTATTATTAGTATTTCATTGAGAAAGGAGAGGGCATGACCAAAGCGGAACTCGTGGACAAGGTTGCCAGGGATGCATGCATCACGAAAAAGGCGGCAGAGCTCGCCCTGGCCAGTGTCACAGCAGGGGTGCGAGACTCTCTCAAGAAAGGAAAGAAGGTCACCCTGGTCGGCTTTGGGACGTTTTCGGTAGCCAAACGAGCGGCCCGGAACGGGCGCAATCCCCAAACCGGTGATGTCATCAAGATCAAGGCGGCGAAGATCCCGAGGTTCAGAGCGGGAAAGGCTTTGAAAGACGCCGTCAGGTAAGTAGGGTTTGTTGACGCTCTGATCTATCGACCAATCGGTCAGATGTCACAACACACAACGAAGAGGAGAGAATCAGTCTCTCCTCTTCGTGTTTATGGACGGTCAGGAACTACTTAGGCAGATAGGCTGAAGACTGAAGGCTTTTAGGGGTAGAAACCGAAAATGATTGATAGACTTCAGCCTTCGGTCTTCAGCCTAAATCCCTAGAACTCTCATAAGCGCTTCAGAGTGGTGATCAGGCGCTTGGCTTGCTTTGATGGGCGTCGAGCGGGGCCCTTTAGTCTTCGAGGCCCTGGGGATTCGGCAGCCGATTCGTCGTCTTCATCATCTTTTTGAAACTCGCCCCCATCCCCCTCTCGGAGCGCGCGATCCAGGCGCTCGTGAAACTCTTCGGTCGAGAGGACTAAGGCGCCGGTTCGCGAGACGTCATGCGCTACAGCTCGATCTGAGGTCACTACAACCGCCCCTGAGGGGGCTTTCTCAACAAACCGCAGGATGGCCTGATCGGCCCGCTCCCCGCGGCGCGTAAAGACCACCTGCAGGCCGGCGGTGAGTCTCACCTGCTCGCTCATCCCGCCCCGTTCCCACCCATCGAACACAACTGTGATCCGGTGACCCTTCAGGCGTCGGTAAGTGCCTAATACCGTCAAGAGAGCGTCCCGCCCCTCCTGCAGGTCTCGGCGATCAAGGGGCTGAAACTGAGGGGAGCGACGAATCAGATTATAGCCATCAATCACAATCCACATGGATAGCACCTAGCCTGCTTATTCACCGGAAATCTGTACATTGCTGTCAAACTTTTCTTGACGTCTAGCGGAGCGGTTGGCATGAAGCAGGGCGGACACGGCGTCGGCTGGATCATCCGCCGTCATGACGGCGGAGATCACGGCTGCCCCATCGGCGCCTGCCGCCATCACGGAAGCCATATTCGAGGCAGTGATGCCTCCAATACCCAGGATCGGCAGCCGGACCTGTGGCCTTGCCTTCCTGAGTTGCGCCAAGCCGACGGGGGGTCCATACGCTGCCTTGGACGGCGTCGGGAACAGCGGCCCGAATACGATGAAGTCGACCCCCTCTCTCTCAGCCTCGATCGCTTCCTCAAGAGAGTGGCAGGAGACGCCAATCAGTCGCGCTGGTCCAAGCAAAGCCCGCGTCTCGGCAGGCGGCAGACTCGTTCTGGAAAGGTGGACACCGTCAATCGGTAACGCCAACGTCAGATCGACTCGGTCATTGATGAGGAGGCAGGCGCCTCGCCCATGCACGAGAGGGAGGAGTCGCTCAGCCAGTGCATAGAGGTCTCGCGTCGAGAGATCCTTCTCGCGAAGCTGAATGGCTTTCGCCCCACCTGCAAGCGCGGCATCGACGACCGCCTCAAGGGGTCGACCTTTCGTCAAGGATCGGTCGGTCACGACGTACAGGCCCCATGAAGACGGGTGTTGGGTTGAAAGAGATGTCCCAGGTTCCACAGGTCGCATGCCTGACTCGAAACTCCAAACTCGAACCCTGCTTATCCGATCATGCCTTCGAGCGGGCTTGAGGCGTTAGCGTAAAGTTTCTTCGGTATCCGTCCGGCCAGATACGCCAATCGCCCGGCGATCAACGCGTGCCGCATCGCGGCCGCCATTGCGACCGGATCTTTGGCGCTGGCGATCGCCGTGTTCATCAGGACGCCGTCGCATCCCAGCTCCATGGCGATCGAGGCATCCGAAGCCGTGCCCACTCCCGCATCGACAATAATCGGAACTCGCGCCGCCTCGAGGATGATCCTGATGTTATGCGGGTTTCGTATCCCAAGGCCGGACCCGATCGGGGCGGCAAGCGGCATCACGACGGCCGCACCGGCATCTTCCAGCTTCTTCGCCATAATGGGATCGTCGTTGGTATAGGGCAAGACCACGAAACCCTCCTTGACCAATACCTTGGTGGCCTTCAACAGCTCCTCGTTGTCCGGGAAGAGGGTCCGCTGGTCGCCGATCACCTCCAGCTTGATCATGTCCGAGAGCCCGACCTCTCGGGCCAGCATCGCGGTCTTGATCGCCTCCTCCGCGGTGTAGCAGCCGGCGGTATTGGGCAGGAGCGCATACCTCTTGGTGTCGATGTAGTCCAGGAGCGACTCCCGGGTTCGATCTAGGTTCACCCTTCTGACCGCTACCGTCACCATCTCGGCGCCTGAAGCCTCGTGAGCCTGCTGCATCGTTCGATGGTCCGGGAACTTGCCCGTCCCGACGATGAGCCGCGACCGAAACTCCCTACCGGCAAATTTAAGAGTGTCGCCGTTCTCCATCAAATTATGCTCCAGCACCGTCTTGCTCCTTATCGGGATCCGCCGGCCATGAAGGTGATAATCTCCAGTGTATCCCCTGCTTGCAGCGCAGTGCGCTCATACAGCTCGCGCTTAATGATCTGTTGATTGAGCTGGACCGCAACCCTGAGCGAGTTGATCTGCAACTCCTCCAGCAGCGTGGTGACCGTGGCGCCATCTGTCGTTTCGAACGTCTTCCCGTTGACAGTGAGTTCCATCATAAAGCTCTTTCTGATCAAGGAAAGCTATCAGCTAAACGCTTCCGTGTTTTGACCTTATCCCACGTATGACGACTTGTCAACGCACCCTCATCACTCCTGCCCACTGAATACCGGCGTGCGCTTCTCGGCAAAAGCCCCCACCCCTTCGCGAAAGTCCGCAGTCTGGCTGCTCAGCGCAACAAGCTGGGCCTCGTTCTCCATCTGGGTCTCCAGGCTTGCCTGGTCGCTCATGTACAGGAGTCGCTTAGCCTGCCCGAGGGCGAGCGTCGGGCCTTTGGCCAACTCGTTCGCCAGGGCGTCTACGGCGGTAACAAGTTCAGCGTCCGGCACCACCCGGTTCACCAGTCCCCATGCTTTCGCCTCGTCTGCCGTCAGAACCCGGTTGGTAAAGGTCAACTCCACCGCTCGTCGCAACCCAACCAATCGAGGAAGAAAATAACTCGAGCCGGTATCAGGGGGGAGCCCGATCTTCGTATAGGCCATGGTGAATCGAGCAGACTCAGCCGCCACCGCCAGATCGCAGGCCATGGCCAAGCCCATCCCGGCGCCGGCGGCCACCCCGTTCACCCCGGCGATGATCGGTTTTGACATCCGACAGATAGATGAGATCGCGCTGTGGAGAGAGGCCAACAACTGTTGTATGTGCTGGGCGAGGGTATCGGTATGTTCGATGAACTCCCTGACATCTCCGCCGGAGCAAAAGGCCTGGCCGGCGCCCGTCAGCACGACTGCGCGAACTGCTCGGTCCTCATGGCAGGCAAGGACCGCCTCCAGCAGCTCCTCCACCATCTGCCCGTTCAGGGCATTGTAACGATCAGGCCGGTTCAGGGTGATGGTGGCCACCGAGCCCTTTACCGTGTGGATCAGTGCCGTATAGGCCATTCTGCTCCTACTTAACGCCTTCAGTCTTCAGCCTATTACGCAGCCTCCGCGAAACTGGTGATGATATACGTCCCACTCTTCGGGTCCCGCTTCAGCTCGATAATATTGTGTTTAGCGGCGTCTTCCAGCAGCTTGGAAAAGGCGCTGTACCCGTAGTAGCCTTCGTTAAAGGATGGCCGCTTGCGGATCATCGTCTGTTTGACCATTGAACCCCAGAGCACCTCTTTATTCTCCCGCATGAGGGCCTGGATCGAGTCGCCCAGGAGCTCGAACACTTCCACTTTCTTCTCAGGCAGACCGGAGAGGACGGGTGGTTTCTTGGGGGAGCGAATCAGGTCTTCGTAGTAGATGAATTCGTCGCAGTTGTCCACCAACAGCTCCGAGACTGAATTCTTCACGCCGAGACCGATGACCTCCTTGTTGTTCTCCCGCAATTTAGAAACCAAGGGCGAAAAATCGCTGTCACCGGAGACGATGACAAAGGTGTCGAGGTGCTCCTTGGAGTACGCCATGTCCATCGCGTCCACCGCCAGCCGGATGTCGGCGCTATTCTTGCCGCTGATTCGCTTCTGTGGGATGTCGATCAGTTCGATAGCCGCTTCGTGGAGGTGCCGTTTGTATTCGGCGTAGCGTCCCCAGTCGGCGTAGGCACGCTTGACCATGATTTTACCCTTCTCCACGAGCCGCTCGAGCACGAGGCCGATCTCAAACTGCTTGTGCTTGGCCTGTTTGATACCAATCGCGATATTCTCGAAATCGATGAAGAGGGCAAGTCTCTTCTCTTCGTTCATTGAGCCCCTTTCTCCTTAACGCTTTTCAGGCAGTGCCGAGGGCATGACGGATGATCTGCGTGTCCGCCGCGCAGCCCCCCTTCGTTCCCAATAAGCCTAAACATGCCATCTTGAGCCTGTCAACAGGTTTCATTAGACTGCTCTACTTGGAGTCCCTCACTCCCCTCCCCGACTCAGTTCCTCGACCGTCATCAGCTCTTTCCGGATCGTCTCTTGTCATTTCTGATGGGAAGTCGCCATGCCTTTTCCAGCCCACCGCTCCACTACCATAGCGGCAAGGCCTTGCCGGCTTGAGCGGCTGACGATGAGCCACACCACCGCGAGCAGAATGTAGGCAATGGCATAGAGGTGGCGAAAGAAGGGATCTGTGAAGAACAGTTGTGTGGCAAAGAGGCCGAAGATAAGACCGGCCTCTGCCAGAGAGAATGAAAGATTGGCCAGGACAGCCACCGCAAAGAGGGATTGGGCCGCTGTCAGAAATATCTCCTCTATCTGTCTGGCATCCAGGTGCATCGGTCCCAGATGGCCGGCAGAAAGGTTGTAGGCAAGGGGGAGCGTGCCGATCAAGAGGGTCCATTGATTCACCTTGGAGGATACAAGCGTGCCGATGCTGACCCCGGGGTGCCCACGAAGCGCGAAGACGATCGCCACAATGAACTCGGGTGACTCGGAGGCCAGCGGCGCCAGCCACTGCACCAACAGAAACTCTTCAATCGCGAATGTCCGGCCTGTGGCCAGCAACCCCTCGGCGAAGGGCTCGGCCGACAGATAGATGCCGAGCCCGGCATAGACGAACATCGCAATAGTAGCCGACCGACGCAGGTTCGGTTGCAGTTGCATCAACAGTTCCCCGACCCCTCCATCCAGTTCGGGTTCGACGACCTTCGCCTTCGAGGCCGCAATCATGTATGACACAAAGATCGCCAACAGGACGGCCGAGTCGAGCCATGAGAGGGTTCCCTTCAATGGAATCATAAAGCTATAGGTGGTGGCGAGCACAAGATGAAGGAGTTCGATGGAGCGAGATCGGTCAAGGACGACCTGTCGATGTCGGGTCTTGAGCCAGAATGTCACGACAACGGAGGCCCACCCAAGGCCGATCAGCAGGCGATTCGCGCCGGTCATGTTAGCGGTGGCGTAAGGAATGTAGGTCGGGTCCTTGCCGGCGGACCAGGCGAAGTAGATGTCTACCGCATATTCCGGCAGTACGGCGATCAGCGCGAGAAAGGCCAGCGCAAGCGCCTGCGGGATATCAGCTTGTGCGACCTCGGCCGCCCAGGACAGAATAAACGCCGCCCCAAAGATGGCCAAGCCGGCACCTACCACCTCCCACTGAGGTGGCAGGTGAACGCCGGAAAGTCGGATACCTATCCACTGCAAGGGCAAAAGGATGGCGATGGTCAACCGCAGCGTTGCATTCATCGCCGGGATCCCGATTGGCCTCCCAGACCCACCTTCCAGAGGCTCATCCGACTTCCTGGTCCCTCGCCATATCTCGCTTCCGCCGCTGCCGCCGATAATGATCGAGCTTGATCCATCTGAAGAGCGGCTCCCGATACAGGTAGAGCAAGAGGAGCGCCAAAGACAGGAAGATGACGAGGGCAATCAGACTGCCGTAGTGAGCGGTCCGGACCTGCCTCCCTTGTAAGGAGAGAAGCCAGGTGCCCGGAATACGGCCCACGGTACTGAGCAAGAAGAAGATGCCGAACGACAGGGGGCTGGCGCCAAGAATAAAGCAGAGGAAGTCCTTCGGGAAGCCGGGGAGGAGAAAGAGCAGGAAGGTAATCCACTTTCCCGTAGTTCGCGTGAGGAAGAAGAACATGTCGTAGGTCTCGGTTGTAACGAACCGGCGGGCAAAATGGTGTCCCAGCCAACGACCCAGACCGAAGGCAATACAGGAGCCGATAGTTAGGCCGATGGTGGAATAGATGAGACCCGTCAGCGTCCCGAAAAGATACCCACCGATGACACCCGTCGCCTCACCGGGGATCGGCGCAACCACGACCTGGAGGGCCTGGAGCCCGATAAACACGAGAGGTCCCCACGGTCCGAACTGTTTGACGTATCGGGCTAAAGCCTGTTCGTTGGTGTAGGGCTCGATCCACTCCCAGTACCCTCCCAGGTCGAGCCAATCGCCCCACAGGGCATAGGCGGACACCAAGCCGACCACGGCCACGAGGACCGTGGCAATCATCACGGTTTTCTTCATCGGCGAACGTTGCTCGAGCGACTTGGACCACACGGAACTAGTCGCGGCGTCCTGCAGGGAACGGCAGAACCAAGTCGGCCTGGGTCAGAACTTCCATCGCCTCGTCAAGCTGATCAGGCCGCGGGCATGGCTCAGCACAGAGCCCAGCCAATGAACGCGCTGAAATGAAACGACGACGTGGGGGGCTTGACTTGGAATGCTTAGGGTGCAGTATCGTCATGTCTTGCAGCTTTCTTACCTGTTAAGTCGCACTACTGTCAAGAAAAATCCTTCCAACCTGCCCGGCAGCAGACTGGCGCCGGCCTTTTCCCCTCAAAGCGGATGGGCCGGCCGCCTTGACATTGCGGGACCCGTGGCTTATCCTACTGTGCACGGCTGGGCCGAGCCGGCTTGAGCCGATGAGCGTACCACAGCAAAAACGTGCTGTTATCGGTCGACCTCTCTTGAGGCTGGTCGAAAAGGAGGTAGCATTTGTGCCGATTTACGAGTACGAGTGCGAGGTGTGTCAGCATAGGTTCGAGGTAATCCAAAAGGTCTCGGACAGACCGATCAAAAAGTGCGTGTTGTGCCAGGGAAAAGTCTACAAGGTACTCTCCGCCCCAGGCTTACTCTTTAAGGGGTCGGGGTGGTATGTGACCGATTACGCCAACCCCGAGCGGAAAAAGGCGGTGGAGGCGGAGAAAAAAGCCGCCTCGTCCGATAGTGGAGGCACGAAGGCCGAGAGCAAGGAGTCGAAGAAGCGCGGGACCCATTAACTTGAACCAGAACAGCCCGGCCTTGGTTCGTTCGTCCTGGCGCGTGACATTACATAGCATCGATAAACTCCAATGAAGGCACGGACGCGAGTTGCCCCTCCGCCTCCAACAACGTGAAAAACAGGTGAAGCCCCTGAAGATGCCGTGGAGTCAGGTCGAAGGAGAGACGCTCCTTCAGGTAGATCGCGCAGGTGTCCCGGTCCAGTTCAACCCGTTGGCAGACCGCCTCGCAGATCTCGTCAAGCCGAGCGAGGCTGTAGCGCTTGGAACTGAGCAGGGCGCGATAAAGTCGATGGGTTTCCTCCCGATGATCGCGATAAAAGTCCCGGCGGACCGCCCAGACGGCAAAGACAAACGGCAGACCCGTCAATTCCTTCCACCCCTGGCCAAGATCAAGAGTGAAGGGGAATTGCCCTTTCGCCCGAAGCGCCGGATCCCCGATCATCAAGACCCCAGCGACATCCTCCTGGGGCAAGTCGGTCGTCTCTGCCTCGACAGGTAGAAACCGAGGTCTCACCCCGAATATCTTCGCGAGCAGGAGCTTCACCAGAAAGACCGATGTAAGGGAATCCCTGCTCAGGCGGACCGGCTTCCCGTCGAGGTCGCCCGGCTTCACCCGACTTAAGAATAGGACACTTTCGGCCGGGCCATCCGAGCCGATCGCCAGGTTCGGGAGGATCAGATATCTGTCCGAATGATGCGCATACTCGATGGCGGAGATGACCGACAGATCGAGTTCCCCCGCCCGCAGCATACGGTTCAACTCGGCAGGCGTCCCGTCAACGATCCGGCATTCTGCCGGAATTGCGCCCTGCTCGATCCCGTAATAGACCGGCTCACAATTGATGTAGGCTACCCTGCCTAATGTGACTGTCGGTTGCACCCTGTTACACCCTCGCGTTGATACAGCATCTTACCTTCCACCATGCTCAAAACGACCGAGTCATCCGAGGCCTGGCTAAGGAGTGATCCATACGGGTCGGCATCGTCGAGGTGATCAATGGCCAGGGCAATGAGGTCCGCGCGCTTACCTGGCGCAAGCGACCCGATGGCCTCGGCCATCCCGAGTGCCGCGGCCCCGCCAAGCGTGGCCATAGTCACGAACTGCTGCGCTGTGACCGCCCCGCCATAGAGTCGGTGCGCAAAACGCATCTCGTCCCAGAGGCTCAGCGTGTCGTTGCTGGCCAGTGAATCGGTCCCCAGGCCGACCCGCAATGATGCCGCAAGGAATCTGGGTAGCGGCGCAATTCCCACTCCAAGGTTGTGATTGCTCCGAGGGCAGACGGCCAGCGCCACTGCCCGCTGTCTCAGTAACTGGAGGTCGGAGATCCCCACATGAACCAGGTGGACGGCCAGTAACCGCTCCGAGAGTAAGCCGGCCCGGTCGAGGAACGCAACCGGGCTTTCGCCACAGACTCGATGGGAGGGCGAATGCCGACCTACGGCGGGCAGCAGCGTAGTGGCAATCGGCCCGAGCCCCAACCCGATATACGTCACCTCCTCTGGAGATTCGGCCAAGTGCATGGTCACCGGGAGGCGTCGGCGCTGCAGCAGTTCGGCGCAGCGCAGTAAAAGCGGCTCGGACAGGCTGTACGGCGCGTGGGGCGACAGGCCGACCGACAACAGACTTCCACTCGCTTGAAGTTGAAGCGACCGAAGGGCCTTCTCGGCTGCGTCGAGCCGTTCTGTGGCCTGCTCAGGATCAAGTCCCAGGATCTCCTGAAAGATAATGCCCCTGAGCCCCGCTGCCTTGAGGGGGACTACACTACTGCCGGACGTCGTAATGTCGGCCACACAGGTTACGCCGCTTCGAAGCAGGACTGTTGCGCCCAGTCGAGCTGACGTGGCGAAGCACTCGGCATCCAACTCGGAGCGAAGATCGAGCAGAGCGGTGACCCATTCAGTGAACGATCTGCCGAAAGGAAGGCGGCCATGCAGCCCGGTCAGCTCCAGGTGGGTGTGAGCATTGACCAAGCCTGGAAGAAGGGCTACGCTCCCCAGATCGTCGTGAGGCTCTGTCGGGAAATCCCTGATCAGCGCGGACGCCTGACCCACGGCGCAGATGGCCCCATCGCGGATCAAGAGGCCGCCGTCTACAAGAGGAGGACCGGAAATCGGAAGGACAAGACGAGCAGTCAGGATCACGGCAGCCGCATGTCAGCTTTCAGATGATCGTTGGCGGCTGTGCGGGTGTCGCCTGACCGCCTCGGCCTGCTCCAGTTCCGGTGGAGTATTGACGTTCATGAATCCGAGGAGAGGAGGGTCTACCGCCCTGAGCGCCGGTTCCTCGATGATCTTGACCTTGACCTTCGGGAAGAACCGGACAATCTTCAGCGCGTGGGCGTCGATAGCCTCTTTAATGAACGGGAGGCACGACCTGGCGTACACGGCATGCAGCGGCTGCAACTCGCCTCCCACACGTGGGACTACCACATCCCACCCTTCGGCCTCGCGGATCAAGAGCTTGATCAGGTCGGCGTTGAGGAAAGGCATGTCGCAGGCAACAAAAAAACACGCGGGGTGACTGGCAGCGCTCAGCCCTGTATAGATCCCGCCGAGCGAGCCGGAGTCGGGGATCAGGTCTGGGACAACCTTGACGCCGAGGTACGCATAGTTCGGAGGGTCATTGGCAATAATCAAGACCTCCGGGAAGAGCGCCTTCAGGCAATCTACCGTCGCCTCGATCAGCCGCCTGCCCCCGAAGTCGATAAAGGCCTTATTGAAGCCCATCCGCGAGGACTTGCCGCCCGCCAGCACAATACCCGTCACCTTCAGGCTTCGTCCTCTACTTCCGCCGGCTCTTCCAGGGCATCGAGATCGGTCACCTCTAATTTTTCTATCTCCTCGCCCGATTCGGCGAGAAGCTCCACCGGGGGTTCCTCTAACTCGGCCCCCTCCTTTTCCTCTTCTTCCTTCTCGACGATCTCCTCCTCGCCAAGGGTATCCCCAACGGAGAGGCTTCGGAACCAAGTCGCTCCGGCCTCCGGGCCAATCAGTTCCACTGCCCCCGTCCCCTCTACAGGCTTCATTTCATAAGCCAGCCTGCCGGCGCCTATTTCCTCCAGGGCGATATACGTCGGCTTGTTACTCTTCGGGGCGATCAGGTGCTCGGCCCCGCGCATCAACTGTTTCGTGCGCTTGGCGGCGATGATCACCAGGCGATATTTGCTATCCACGTGCGTCAGAAGTTGTTCCAAAGGGACAAGCGGCATATCCAAGATCCTCCCAGCCTCAGTCGATTCCCATATTCAGAAAGGAGAGATCTACTCGATCTCTTCGGGATCGCTCGGCAGTGATAATGCAGCAAAGCTGCTTGACGGCCTTTTCGAAGATATCGTTCACGACAATATACTGGTAATGCCGGTAGTGTTGCAGTTCCTCCCTGGCCATAGCCAGGCGACGGCGGATCTCCTCCTCTGAATCAGTCCGCCGCTGCCGGAGCCTGGTTTCCAACAGATCGAAGGTGGGGGGAACGACAAACACAAACACCCCCGTTCGGTAGTCCTGTCTGAGCTTGGCCGCCCCCTGCGTGTCGATGTCAAGGATGACATCAAGACCTTCCGCGAACTGTTTCTCCAACAGCGGGCGGCTGGTGCCGTAGAGGTGACCATGTACGTGAGCCCACTCTGCGAATTCGTCCGCCTCGATCATCCTTCGGAAGGTGGGCTCGTTCACGAAGTGATAGTCGCGCCCGTCCTGCTCGTCTGGCCGGGGCGCACGGGTTGTATACGAGACAGAGTGGACCAGACGGGGCAACCGCCGCGCGGCCTCCTGACACAAGGAGGTCTTCCCACCCCCGGAGGGGGCCGACACAACCACCATCATCCGCTGCCGATTCATTCTGTTCGCGAGCCTTTACCCGACCGACCGGAAAGCACATCGGCCTCGAACCGCTGGGTGATCGTCTCGGTCTGGATGGCCGACAACACAACATGGTCGCTATCGGTCACGATGATCGACCGGGTGCGCCTGCCGTTGGTTGCGTCAACCAACTTGCCGGCCTGCTTGGCTTCGTCCTTCAACCGCTTCATTGGGGCCGAACCGGGATCGACGATGGCGATGATCCGGGCAACCGCCACCATATTTCCGAACCCTACGTTCAGCAGTTTCGCGGCCAAGGCATTCGTCCTTTCTTACTCGACGTTCTGGACCTGCTCCCGGAGCTGTTCCAGGATACTTTTTAATGTTATCACATCGTGCGAGGTCTTGGCATCGTTCGCCTTGGCGCCGATAGTGTTGACCTCGCGTTGCATCTCCTGCAACAGGAACTCCATCCGTCGGCCGTGCGGACCCTGTTGTTGGATGAGATCCCGGAACTGTCGGAGATGGCTTGTGACTCGCGTGGTCTCTTCCGCGATATCCGAACGCTCAGCCAGGATGGCGACTTCCTGTTCAAGTCGGCCGGGATCGACCGATTTCCCCTCCAGCAGGCGCTGGAGCCGAAGCTCCAGACGATTCTTGTAGCTTTGCACGACTTCCGGCGCGCGGGCGACGATCGTCGCCAAGGTGGCCTCGACCAGATCCAGGTGACCGAGCAGGTCGGCCTCGAGCGCCTTTCCCTCCTCCCGTCGCATCTCGACGACGGCATTCATCGCTCCTTCAAGGGCAGTCCTGACCGCCACCCAATCAGCATCCCCCGCCCCCGATTCCTCGCCTTCCAGGTCAAAAAGGTCTGATCGGGAAAGTAGCAGTTCCAATGTTACCTCTCCTGTGAGACCGAGTTCCGACTGAAGCGTCTTGGCGGCATCAAGATACGCATGGGCCAGCGGCCGATTGAGACGCAGCGTGCAGGACTGCTCACCCGTCAACTCCTCAAGCACCGTCACGTCAAACCGCCCTCGCGCGAAGCGTCCTTGCAGGGTCTTCAGGATCTGCAACTCCAGGGCGCTCAGCCGCTTTGGGAGCCGGGCACGAACATCGAGATAACGATGGTTGACCGACTGCAGTTCGCAGACGTATCGTTTTGAGGAGGTAGCGCACTCCCCTTGCCCGAACCCAGTCATACTGCTTAACATCTCGTCACGGCCTCGGTAACGTTGGCATGAGGGTTGCCACAACACTGGATGGGTGAGCGCGAAGGGGTGCCGCGCGGGGATTTTTTATTATATTAATTTAGCCATAATCGGCAGTTCTGTCAAATCAAATTCTCGACCCTCCACTCTCCTTCCTCATGTCTGACCCTTGGCGTCCTCTTCGGACGAGGTCTCGCCTTCACCTCCATAGCCTCGCTCAACCAGGTGCCTTTCGATATCCTCTTTCGCAAAACCGATTCGTCGGGCCACTTTATCGGCATGGCTCACCCGTGAGATTCCCTCGATCAATCGATAAGTTGGGGAGCTATGGACAAATTCCGCCTGGCGATACAATCCAACGTCTCTTTTTTGAAACTGCTCCGCCAGCTCGTGATTGTGGGTGACCAGAATCGTATTGTTGCCGACTTGGTGAAATCCCCCGAGGATGGTGCGGGAGATTTCCAGTTTCTCTTGATAGGTGGTTCCCTCCGCCAGCTCATCCAGAATGACCAGGCTTTTGGGAGACGATGCGAAAAAGATGGCCTTCGTGCGCTGTAACTCCGTTCCGAATCTCCCCTCCCGGTCAGCCAGCGAGTTGCTTTCCGGAGCCTGATAGAAAATCCGATCAGCCACCGAGAGCTGCGCCGCCTCAGCGGGCACATAGCAACCGATCTGCGCCAGCAGTTGCACCTGGGCAATGGTTTTGCAGAAGGCGGTTTTCCCGCCTCCATTTGGGCCGGTAATAAACGCCAATCGAGCCCCGTTCAGGTTGAGATCGTTGGGCACGTAGTCGGTATTCCCTTTCCCCAGGATAGGGTTTCTGACCGTTTTTAAGATCATCGCGTGCTGATCTGCATCAATGAGCGTCGGTAAAACGGTCGAACTTCCGAACGCTTTAGCATAACGATAAAAAGACAGCAGTTCATCGATCTGCCCTAACGCCTCTAGTGCCTGCTGAACATCGCGGGAGTTTCGATAACCATCCCGCAAGGGATAGATGATACTGTCCCTGTCAAAACCCCCAACGATAGGTCCATACAACATAAATGAGGGAAGTAAAAAAACCAACACGACGGGCATTGCATGTTGGGAGATCCCGAAAGCGGGGGCGTAATGCAGCAGAAGACCCAGCGCAATCAAGAGCGTGACGATCAATCTTGGCTTGAAGAGGGTTGGTCTGAATTTGATAGCAGGGGTCAGGAGCCACTTTTCAGCCTTCGTCTTGATGGCCCTCTCCGTCAGGTAGGCAGGACCTTCCATCAAGGCATGCGATCGTGTGGAGCCAAACGCCTTGAGCGCGTCGAGACGCGCTCGAAGATAGGGGCTTTCAGGTGCGGGCAGAGCATGAGCACCCTTGGCGAGATCGAGCATGAGCTTCGTCCCTTGCCGGTAGGTTTTATGCCCATACCCCCCTGTTTCCATTTTGTCCCGGGGATCCCCCAAGGTGCCGAGGAAGGTCCCAAACAGCAGACGGTAAAATTCCTCCTCCTGTTTCGCGGCATCCTGCACCAGTGCTTCGATCCGCGCTCGCAGATCAGCCTTCGAGCCCAGCTCCCGGAGCGCGTCCTGCTTGGCCGTGATGGCCTCGATCGAACTTAACGGGTGGGCCAAGGAGCGGTACAGCGTGGCTTGCCCGACGATGGTGCCGGCGCAATTGACGGCGTCAAAGAGTCGATCGACTTCGATCGTGTTGAACGTGCTCTCATCGAGCACGCCTTCACCAGTTTTCGCCGCCCTGGCCGAGCGAACGGACAGCTCCTTGCCGATGGCTGTCAGAAGAGGTTCATGCATTCGCATACTCCCATTGAGAAAGTCACCAGTAGTAGGGTAGCACCTCCTGCCCCCTGCTGGCTAGTCCTGTGGTGGCATCATTCTTGGCCATACACTCCCCTCCCCTCGACTTTTCCAGCCATCTGATCACGGTACGGGCGGCTCGCTGTCGGAAGACTGGAAAGGCCGACACAGGTGCAGTGTCTCCCGTCGTCCGCATTCAGACAAATTTCTTGTTAAGTGCCGGAAAAGGTTATAGAGTTTGGGCTAGCCTCAAGAACGGCTGGTCGAAATAGACTGGTCAGCTTCCATAATAGTTAGGCCCTGACGGATCATCACGATGACAGCGAAACTGTACGACCTTTCCGCGGAGGAAACCCAGTCCCTGCCGGTCGATCGACTCGCGATGCTGGTACTTGCTCATCTCGTGGAAACAAGGGAGTGGAATGAATACAACTTCCTGAACAGTGGCGTCAACCGGCGAGTACCAGATCAAAGCCTGCGTTGCTGGGCTGAGGCGCTCAATTGGCTGATTTCTCAGAATGCGGTCGCTCGCAATACCCCCCGTCAGTCCAACCCCCAAGCGATTTTTGTCACGCGGCTCGGCCACCGAGTTCTTAGGGAAGGTAGCGAAACGCTTCGGGCAACAGCGCGGCTCGATGTCGACTTGCACAGCCGACTTACTAAGGTGCGCTCTCAATTTCTGATGGGTGAGTACGAACTCGCAGCTTTTGCGGCGATGAGAGAAGTAGAAATCCGAGTTCGTGAGCTTGCAAGAGCAGAATCGTCCCTTCTTGGCGTCAAATTGATGCGAAAGGTGTTCGGAGATGGAGGCGCGTTGGCCAATTCGGGTCTCGATGCTGGAGAACGGGTGGGAATAATGGAGTTGTTCGCCGGGGCGATCGGCACGTTCAAGAATCCACCGAGCCACAGGCAAGTGGACTACAGCAATCCAACGGAAGCATCAGAAGTTGTGCTGTTGGCCGACCTGCTAATGAGGCTGCTGGATCGATACTCCACAAGTGCGGACAGCACTGGTCCTGGTCAACACGGAGCCTAACATGGCTTGCAACCGATAGCGGCTGGTGGGATCCTGGATCGCCGCGCTGAAGCCTAACGTTGGCGGCTCGCAAGTAGCGAGGTATCATAGTCGAAAGAGGTGCGGCATGGTTCGTGTGCTTGAGGACAAGCGTGAGGCAATCGCGGAGGCGTGCGCTCGTTTTGGCGTGGCGCGCCTCGATGCCTTCGGTTCCGCGCTGCGGGACGACTTCCGTTTAGGCGAGAGCGACGTGGACCTCCTGGTCGAATTTCGCCCTATGGATCCGTTTGCGCTCGTAGATGCGTACTTCGGGCTCCTTGATGAACTCCGAGAAATCCTTACCACCGATGTCGATCTCGTCATGAGCGATGCGATCAAAAACCGCTACATCGCGGCGAACGTCGAACGCACCAAACAGGCTTTGTATGCAGCGTGAGATCCGCGCCTACCTACTCGATATCATTGAGGCCTGCGATGCAATCGTCTCTGCCACGCACGACCTGGACTTAGACGCATACCGCGGGAATCGCCTCATTCGCTCGTCGGTAGAGCGCGAGTTCATCACCATCGGCGAGGCTATCGGCGCCATGTCACGCCTCCACCCGGAGTTGTTCGATCAGATATCTCAAGCGCGGCGAATCGTCGACTTTCGCAATCAGCTAACGCACGGGTACGCGACGGTCAACGACACCATCGTGTGGGGAATCGCGATCCGTGACGTTCCGGCGCTTCGGCATGAGTGCGAAAGACTCATGGCCGAGATGGGAAATCAGGAGGCGAAGTAGACTAACCAGGATATGGAGGCCACGCGGGCAAGCCACGCGCCTCTCCCTGATCGGACGACAGCAACTAGTGTAGTGCATCCAACGCTTCTTGACATTTACCGTTCACCCTAAGCCTGTCGAAGGGTACTGTATTGTGGCTAGTCCAGTTCATGGTTCGACAAGCTCACCACGAACGGGATGTAAAGGGATTTATGGCGCACTACACTAGGCAAACACTACGGTCTTATTGCCATACACCAGGACCTTATCCTCCAGGTGCCAGGTGACGGCCCGCGCCAGCACCATCCGCTCCACATGGCGGCCGATCCGCTTCAGGTCCTCCACACTGTGGCGGTGATCCACTCGCTCCACATCCTGCTCGATGATCGGCCCGGCATCCAGGGCGTCGGATGGCGGGTGCTGGAGTAATTGACAACACGGCTCAGCGTTGGTATTCTCTCCAACATGAAGGCTATGCCCTTGCTCCTTCGGCGAGTGATCGTTGCTGCAGACGCATTCGTTGAGGTCGTAGTGTGGGAGGTTCCAGAGCCGATATCTCCATCAACTCATGAATTCAAGTACCGGCTTGCGTATGTCGTTCGTGGCCAATGCGTGCTGCGATATGACAATGAGCAGGGAAAGGGTGATCACCGGCATACCGAAACAACCAAAGAGCCTTATAACTTTTCTACGCCTGATCAACTGATGGCCGACTTTGCAGCCGACGTAGCGAGGTGGAATCATGAACACGGTCGTGCTTGAAGTTCGTTCTCTCAAGGAAACCCTGATCGATGCCTCACGGGCAATGAAGACGGGTCGCGCGAAGCCCGAGGCGCGTATTAGCTTTGCTACGCCGGAACTCCTTTGGCAAGTCCTGACGGCGAAGCGCTGGGAGCTTCTTAAGGCGCTTTGCGGGGCTGGCCGCGTATCTATCCGCGAGGCTGCGCGTCGGGTTGAACGCGACGTGAAAGCTGTCCATGGTGACGTAAGGGCGCTTCTGGAAGCTGGGATACTGAACCGCACACCCAATGGGCGCATTGAGTTTCCGTTCGACGCCGTGAGGGTAGAGTTCCTACTGAGAGCAGCATAGGCCGGAAGGGGCCGGTGTCGAACCATGGTGTGCAGCCGAATGGGCCGTCGGCCCGCTGCTGACGCCTATCACTAGAGGAACACGTCTGGTGTCCGAAGAAAAGGCTCACACTTTCTTGGGCTGGCTCAAGCAGCCGAATTCCTGGCTGTCGCTGAGTGCCGCTATAGTGTCGATAGTCACGTTTTATCTGGTTCAAGCAAGTCCGGGCAAGCTAATGGTTGTCCTGCCAGTCGAAGTTGGCGCAATATACTTAAGAGGTAACTTGGAGCTACTTGTACCGGTGACCTTAACAAACACAGGTGCTCCTCGCACCCGTCGGCACGTGGTGACAGTGCTGGCCGAACTCCGACCGCAAGAGCAAGCCGGTATTAAGCCCGTGGTGCTGCGTTGGGCATCAGAGAAAAAGTTCATGGGTTACCTTGCCTTCAATAAGGAGTTCCCGGGTGAGGGAGAACCGGACGTAGAGGACTATGAAGTATATGTGTCAAGAGCTGCTCCTTTCGCTGTATCTGGTGGCCAATCGATTACAAAGGTGATGAAATTCAAGCAGAAAGCGGGAGTCCTGGAAAAGAGCTGGTTAAAAAGCTTTGAACTGAAGGTGATAGCCAAGACAGAGGACAACGAGTTTACACGGACCGCTGTTTTCAGTTGCGCTATCGAGATAGGGGAAGTAAAGACTGATTGGTGCGAGAGACTCTGAAGAAGTATCGGGCAGCGAGACGCGTGACCTCTAACACAGTGCTGGAGAGGGCCGAGTACCTCCCCCAATAAAGTGGACACCCACACCTAACAATGGAGGGGGGTCCAATGCGAGGCGTCAAGCGCTGTCAGGTGTCCACAGGACGGATGAAGAAGCATCGCTACAGCAATGAGTTCAAGG
>NZ_JAQUOY010000024.1 GCF_028716865.1 Candidatus Methylomirabilis sp.
ACCCGCTCCAGCTCCACCGCGAGCTCGACTGGGTCATCAAGCACGGGCTCATCACCTCCTACATCACCCGCAAGGGCTGCTCCTTCGACGACCAGCGCGTCTTCATGCTGGACCTGCAGTACCATGACATCAAGCGGACCCGTGGGCTGTACTACCTTATGTTGCATGACGGACTGATCGATCGGGTGATTACAGAGGACGAGATCGAAGCGGCCATGACGACGCCGCCGCAGACGACCAGAGCCAAGGTACGAAGCGACTTTATCAAGTACGCGAATGAGAAGAACAAGTCGTACGATGTGGGTTGGAGCTACCTGAAGCTGAACGATCGGTATCAGCGCACGATCCTCTGCAAGGATCCGTTCAAGCCATGGGATCCGCGCGTGGATGAACTGATCGGTTTGTCGTAGGGGCCGTGCGTGGGGGCGCAGCGTTCAGCGGTCAGCCCTTCCGCACGTTTCGGTGTAGGCACTGATAGCTGATAACTGAACGCGTACAGCGGTACGAAGAGAGAGGGGTGGCAGCCGCCATCCCTCCTATTTTTACGGCCACGAGGTGGACGTGGATTGTTTGAAAGGAGTGATCGAGTGAAGGTAGAGCTCAGGACAGAGGAACTACTTTCTTATGAAGGAGATGCGCTGATCGTGAATCTCTTCGAGGGGGTGGAGCACCCAGGCGGGGCGACTGGGGCAGTGGACCAGGCGCTCGGGGGATCGATCGCCTCCGCCATCCGCCAGCAGGAGTTCAAAGGTAAACTGCATGAGCGGCTCCTACTGCATACCAGCGGACAGCTTTCAGTGAGCCGTGTGCTGGTGATCGGGCTGGGCAAGCAGGACGAATTTACCCTTGATCGGGCGCGCTCGGCTTCTGCAGAGGCGATGCGCCATCTGCGCGGGGTGGGGGCGCGAAAGGTGGCGTCCATCGTGCACGGCGCCGGTATCGGAGGGCTGGATGTCGGGCAGGCGGCTTGTGCTGTCACCGAGGGGGCATTGTTGGGCCTCTATCGGTTTGATATGTATAAGAAACCGGAAGAAAACGGGAAGAAGGTCATCCAGGCGCTGACGCTGCTGGAGCGTGACAAAACCAAGATTCCCGCAATGAGGGAGGGAGTGCGTCGCGGCCGAATCCTGGCCGAGGCTGTGAGCTTCGCCCGTGACTTAGTGAATGAACCGGCAAATACCCTGACCCCGTCAGAACTGGCGGCGCGAGCCAGGAAGATGGCGAGCGGCTTAGGCCTCACGATCAAGATCCTGGAGCGCGCCGACATGAAGAAACTCGGTATGGGGGCGCTCCTGGGGGTGGCTCAAGGAAGTCAGGAGCCCCCGAAGTTCATTGAGGTGAGCTACAAGGGGAGAAAAGGGAAAGGGACGGGTCCGCGCCTCGGCCTGGTAGGGAAGGCGTTGACCTTCGATTCGGGAGGGATCTCGATCAAGCCGAGCGAGGGGATGGAGGCGATGAAGAGCGACATGGCCGGTGGGGCGGCGGTCCTCGCAGCGATCAAAGGGATCGCGGAGCTCAAGCTGCCGGTGGATGTGACGGCCATTGTGCCGGCGACGGAGAATATGCCAAGCGGGACGGCCCAGCGTCCCGGCGATATCGTCAAGGCCATGAACGGCAAGACGATCGAGGTGATCAACACGGATGCTGAGGGGCGTCTGATCCTGGCTGATGCGCTCTGTTACGCCTGTGACAGGGGCCTTACTCATCTCGTCGACGTTGCGACATTGACGGGTGCCTGCGTTATCGCTCTCGGGTCAGTTCGGACCGGCGCCTTTACCAATGACGCCGAACTGCTGCGGCAGGTGAAGGAGGCGAGCGAGGCGGCCGGCGAGAAGATCTGGGAACTGCCGATGGATGATGAGTACGCCGAACAGATCAAGAGCGATTATGCGGACATGAAGAATGTCGGCGGGCGAAAAGCCGGGCCGATTACCGGCGCGAAGCTTCTGGCGAACTTTATCGGGAAAGCGCCGTGGGTTCATCTGGACATTGCCGGAACCGCGCAAACCGAGAAGGACAGCGGATATCAGGTGAAGGGGGGAACAGGGGTGATGGTCCGTACCCTGATCTCTTTAGCGATGAGCTTCGCCGGGTCCGGGAAGAGGTGATGACATTCCTGGACCGTTGGGGGGATTCTACACAGCGACGCAGGTCACCGTCCTTGTGACGCCCTTCAAGGTGCGGATTTTCGAGAGGACGACCGCCCCGACCGTGCCGACGTCAGTTGCCTCAACGCACGCGATCACATCGTAGGGTCCGGTTACAGCATGCGCCGACTTCACCCCTTTTATCTTCTGCAATGCTTTGACGATGTTGGCCGTCTGGTCCGATGAACCTTCGATCAGGACATACGCAGTGGTTGTCATAGTGGATTCCTCCTTTCGGGTAGCCGAACGCTAAGATAGGGTTATAATAATAAAAGAGCTGACTCTTTCTGCCGACAACGTCTGCCTCAGGAGTCTCCGGCCACTCATATGCCCGGAACAATGGCTCAATCTGATAGGCGGATGATCTCGACTCGACGTATGTATACGATAGATTCCAGCGGTATACAAGGAGAAAGATAGGGGGCTGACCTTACAGATGGATCGATCAGGTAAGGGTCACGTCATAACGTTATCGAGCCCGACCAGTCAGGCGCGGGATAGCTCTGTCGATGAAACGATTTCCAGCTTCAACTTCTTCGTTGCCTGCCTTGCGAATTTTTTCTTTTTCTCCAGTCTCAACGCCTTCAGTTTGCTCCCCCTCTACATCAAGACACTCGGGGGGACCGAATCGCAGATCGGTTGGGTCATGGGGAGCTACAGTCTTACGGCCATTCTTGGGCAGCCGCTGGCTGGGGCCCTTGTTGACCGCTTTGGACGTAAGCGATTTCTCCTGGTGGGATCGGCGTTAGGGATACTGGCCTCGGTCGGCTTTGCCTTTTCGACCCACATGGATGCGCGATTTATTTTCTTTCGCATCCTGCAGGGTATCGGGTACTCCACCTTCTATGTCGCGAATCTGACCCTGGTGGCTGAAATCGTCCCATCGAGCCGTCGCGGGGAGGCGGTAGGTCTTTTCGGAATCTCGGGACTCATTACGATCGCACTCTCTCCCGCCCTCGGGGAGCAGGTGATCCATCGTGCGGGATATTCGACTTTCTTTTTGGCCGCCGCGGTTGCCGCAACGGGCTGCCTGCTGACCAGTCTGGCGTTTCGTAATCTCGCCTCGATGCCACGCGAAGCTGTCTCTTCGGGTCCTTCTTTCTTGATCCCGCCGGTCCGCATTCTTCCGCCAATTCTCCTCTCGCTGGTATTCGGTCTGACCTCCGGGGCGGTATTCGTATTCCTGCCGACCTACGCGACGCAGGCTGGGTTGCCGCGCATCGGTGGATTCTACATCGCGTATAGCGTGGCTGCGATAGGCATCCGGTTGGCATGTGGCAGATTGTCTGATCGATGGGGGCGTCGGCGCGTGATCCTTCCCGCCCTGTTGCTTATGGGATCCGGTACCCTGGGACTTGTCTGGCTCGTCTCTCCAGTCGGTCTGTTGCTGGTTGGGATGCTGACCGGAATGGCTCACGGCTTGCTGTTTCCCGCCCTGAGTGCCTACGCAATCGATCTCGCGGACTCGGAGGAGCGAGGCCGCTCCATTGGCGCGTTCACCACTGCAATGTTGCTTGGCCATGCCCTTGCATCGTTCATATTCGGTATTGTCGCAGAGCAGTTCGGCTACCGGCTGATCTACCTGTTGGCTTCGACAATTGCGATCACGACGTTTTTTGTAATGTGTCGTTTTCGAGATAGCTCAAATACGCAGATGACCTCATACGTGTGAGCCTCTGTTGGGATGTACGATCTGAAAAGGAGATTACATGGGGTTCTTCAGCTCATTATTTGAGGGTGGCGGGAAACTTGGCAAGAACCTTATCGATGCGTCTAAATCTGGAACCGCCGAAAACGTCAAGAGCCTGTTAGCTCAAGGCGCAGATACGAACGCCCGTGATAAACATGGCTGGACTCCCCTGATGCATGCGTCCTGGCATGGACGTTCCGAAGTGGTAGAGCTATTGCTCGCTCAAGGGGCGGATGTGAATGCGACTGATCAACATAGCTGGACCGCCCTGATGCGGGCATCCTGGAAAGGGCATTCCGGAATGGCAGAGTTGCTGCTCGCTCAAGGGGCGGATCCGAACGTGAAGGATCATAATGGTGTGACTCCCCTGATGCATGCAGCCGGGCATGGACGTTCCGAAGTGGTAGAGCTGCTGCTCGCTCAAGGGGCTGATGTACATGCGACAGATAAAGACGGCTGGACCGCCCTGATGCATGCAGCCGGGCATGGGCGTTCCGGGGTGGTAGAGCTGCTGCTCGCTCAAGGGGCTGATGTACATGCGACAGATAAAGACGGCTGGACCGCCCTGATGCGGGCGTCCTGGAATGGGCATGCCGGGGTGGTAGAGCTGTTGCTCAGTCAAGGGGCGGATCCGAACGTGAAGGATAAGAATGGCGGAACTGCCCTGATACGTGCGTCTTGGAGAGGACATTCCGGGGTGGTAGAGATGCTGCTTAATCATGACGCTGATGCGAACGCAATGGATTATAAGGGCGGGACGGCCCTGATTCGCGCATCAGAGAGAGGACGTTCCAGGATTGTAGGGCTGCTGCTTAATAAAGGCGCTGACGTGAAAGTGAAAGATCATAGTCGTCAGACGGCCCGGATGTATGCGTCTTCCAATGGCCATTCTAAAGTTGCTGAACTGCTGGACAGGCACGCGATAAGCTAAGAAAAAGGCGCATAACTTCACGTATGAAAATTCCCTTTTGGGCTATCCACTTGACTCTCGCAGGCGCTATGTATATGGTTTTATGGTCTGGGGTGGGTTGCCAGGCAACTATTGCTCCGGCAGGGATCGATCCGGCTGCTTGCCGGATCAGATGGACGGGCTGAGCGTTAAAAGGAGGTTATATGGGTTTCTTCAGCTCATTATTTGAAAGTGACAGGAAGCCTGTTGATAAACTTATCGAGGCGTCTAAATCCGGAGACGCCGAAAAAGTAAAAAGCCTGTTGGCTGAAGGCGCTGACGTGAACGTGAGAGACCAGGATAGTGTGACCGCTCTGATGTCTGCATCCGGACATGGGCATTCCGGGGTGGTAGAGCTGCTGCTCAAGCACGACGCTGAGATAAACGCGATAGATAAAGACGGCTGGACGGCCCTGATGCATGCATCCTGGCATGGGCATGCCGAGGTTGTACAGATACTACTCAAGCGCGGGGCTGATCTGAACGCCAAGGCGCGCAGTGGTGCAACGGCCCTGATGCGTGCGTCTGAGAAAGGGCATTCCAGAGTTGTGGGGCTGCTGCTCAATCACGACGTTGATGTGGATGCCAGGGCGAATGATGGCGCGACCGCCTTGATACGCGCATCCTGGCATGGACATGCCGGGGTTGTGGGGCTGCTGCTCAATCACGGTGCTGATGTGAATGCAAGAGACCACAATCGCGCGACCGCCTTGATACGCGCATCCTGGCATGGGCATACCAAGGTGACAGAGCTGCTGCTCGATAAGGGCGCTGATGTGAACGCGAAGGATAATATGAATGCGACGGCCTGGATGTATGCCTCCCAGAATAAATTGTCTAAGATTACTGAACTGCTGGACAAACACGGGGCGCGCTAAGATTGGACGCAGCGATCAGCTTTCAGCGGCCAAGGGATGGGAAGTAGAGGGCGCTATTTACCTTCGGCCTTCAGCCTGGCGCTGATCGCTGAAAGCCTTTTTCGTAGGAAGAGGGGGGTTGCATGGGTTTCCTGAGCTCATTATTTGGGAGTGGTGGGAAGCGTGGTAAAAGGCTCATTGAGGCGTCCAAATCCGGAGACAGCGACACAGTGAAGCGCCTGTTGGCTGAAGGCGCCGATGTGAATGGAACGGATGGGGATGGCTGGACAGCCCTGATACATGCGTCCTTCTACGGGCAGACCGATGTTGCAGAACTCCTCCTCAATAAAGGCGCTGATGTGAATGCGAAGGATAAGAATGGCGGAACGGCATTGATACGAGCGGCCTGGAAGGAGCATATCAGAATTGTGGAGATGCTGCTCAAAAGGGGCGCTGAGGTCAATGTGAAGGATAAGGATAGTTTCAGCGCGCTGATGCGTGCGGCATGGAATGGCCGCTTCGGGGTGATAGAGATGCTGCTCAATGCCGGGGCTGTCATCGATGCGAAAGACAAGTTTGGATTAACCGCCCTCATGCGCGCGTCGTTGAACGGACATACCAGGATTGCAGAGCTCCTGCTCAATAAAGGTGCGGATGTAAACGCGCGGGATCAACATGACGGGACAGCGCTGATACAGGCGGCTGCACATGGACATGCCGAGGTTGCAGGCCTCCTGCTCGATCGCGGTGCAGACCTAAACGCGCGGGATCAGTATAGCAGGACGGCGCTGATACGGGCGGCTGCGCACGGACATGCCGAGGCTGCGAAGCTCCTGCTCGATCGCGGTGCAGACCTAAACGCGCGGGATCAACATGGCTGGACGGCGCTGATACGGGCGGCTGCGCACGGACATACCGGGCTTGCAGAGCTCCTGCTCAGCCGCGGCGCGGATCTGAACACACTGGACGTTGAGGGCGGAAATGCCCTGATGCGGGCGACATTGAATGGGCATACGAAGATGTGCGAATTGTTGAAACAGTATGGAGCGAGCTGAGGTTGGAAGAAGCGATCAGCCCTCAGCGATCAAGAGATAGGAGTATAGACTAAAGGCTGAAGGCTGAAGGATCCTCACAATCTTCTACCTTCAGTCTATTTACCTTCGGTCTTCAGTCTGGTGCTGACCGCTGACACCTATTGTCTGAGAAGGGAGGGTGCATGGGTTTATTTGGCTCACTATTTGAGGGTGGTGGAAAGCATGGCGCAAAGCTCATCGCGGCGTCTCAATCCGGAGAGTCCGATAAAGTCAAGAGCCTGTTAGCTGAAGGCGCCGATGTGAATGCGAAGGATCGCGAAGGTTGGACACCTCTGATGCATGCGTCCTGGCATGGACATGCCGAGGTTGCAGAGTTGTTGCTCGATCGCGGCGCAGACCTGAACGCGAGTGACAATAATGGCGGGACGGCCCTCATACGCGCATCCTGGCACGGGTATGCCGGAATTGTAGAGCGGCTGCTCGCTAAAGGCGCCGATGTGAATGCGAGCGATAAGGACAGCTTTACGGCCCTGATGTATGCGGCCGAGAATGGGCATGCCAAGGTTGCGGAACTGCTGCTCGCTAAAGGCGCCGATGCGAACGTCAGGGCGAATAGTGGCCGGACGGTCCTGATGATGACGTGTGCGGAAGGATATACCGGAATCGTAGAGGCACTTCTCAACCAAGGCGCCGATGTGCATGCGAAGGACAAGAGCGGCTGGACGCCTCTGATGTATGCGTCCGGGAAGGGGCATACCGGAATCGCAGAGCTGCTGCTCGCGAAAGGCGCCGATGTGAATGCGAAGGATAATAATAGTGTAACGGCCCTGATGCGTGCGTCTGTGAATGGACAAGCCAAGGTTACAGAGCTGCTGCTCGCGAAAGGCGCCGATGTGAATGCGAAGGATAATAATAGTGTAACGGCCCTGATGTATGCGTCCGGGAAAGGGCATGCCAAGGTTGCAGAGTTACTGCTCACGCATGGCGCTGATGTGAACGTCAAGGCGACTGATGGCGGGACGGCCCTGGAGTATGCGCATTGGCATGGGTATGATGACGTTGCTCAACTGCTTGAGAGACACGGGGCGCACTGAGCGGGAGTAGAGGCTGAAGGCTGAAGGTTTTGAGGATGCGTCAGTCTTCGGTCTTCGGCCTGAACACCAGCTTTGAGTGCCGGTCGCCTGCGGCTATTCTCAAGAGGAGGAGATACGATGGGTTTCTTCGGCTCATTATTTGGTGGGGAAGGTGGGAATCCTGCTGATAAGCTCATCGAGGCGTCAAAGTTCGGAGACATTGAAAAAGTCAAGCGCCTGCTGGCTGAAGGCGCCGATGTGAACGCGAGAGATACGGATGGCTGGACGGCCCTGACACATGCGTCCTGGTATGGGCATACTCGGGTTGTCGATCTGCTACTGAATAAAGGCGCCGATGTGCATGTAAGGGATAATAAAGGCTCTTCGGTGTTGATCCATGCGTCTTGGAGGGGGCATGTGGAGGTAGTGAAGCTGCTGCTGAATAAAGGGGCTGATGTGTATGTGCGGAATGAAGATGGCGGAATAGCCATGATGCGTGCGTCTGAGAAAGGGCATGCCGGGGTTGTGGAACTGCTGCTGAATAAAGGCGCCGATGTGAATGCGAGGGATAAAGACGGCTGGACGGCCCTGATGCGAGCATCCTGGTACGAGCATGCCCCTGTTGTGGAGCTGCTGCTGAATACAGGCGCTGATGCAAACGTAAGGGATCAGAATGGCGGAACACCCCTGATGCATGCGTCCAAGCACGGGTATGCCGGGGTTGTGGAGCTGCTGTTGAATAGAGGTGTTGATGTGAATGCCAAGGCGGGTAATGGTGTAACCGCCCTGATGTATGCATCTGAGTACGGGTATGCCGGGGTTGTGGAGCTGCTGTTGAATAAAGGTGCTGATGTGAATGCCAAGGCGGGTAATGGCGCGACTGCCCTGATGCTGGCGTCTGGGAATGGGCATGCCAGGGTTGTAGAGGCACTGCTCACTCAAGGCGCTGATGTGAAGGCGAAGGACCATGATCGCCAGACGGCCCGGATGTACGCCTCTGCTGGCGGGCATGCCAAGCTGGCTGAGCTGTTGCAGAAGCACGAGATGCGCTAAGATTAAGAGAAACGTTCAGCTTTTAGCGATCAAGAGATAGAGGAATATAGGGTGCTATTTACCTTCGGCCTTCAGCCTGGCGCTGATTACTGATAACCATTTTCCAAGAAAGGAGGCACTATGGGTCTCTTCGGACAATTATTTGGTGCGGGAGGTGACAAGCCCGCCAGCAACCTTATCGATGCGGCGAAATATGGAGAGGTTGATAAAGTCAAGAGCCTGTTAGCTGAAGGCGCCGATGTGAACGCGAAGGATCTGGATGGCTGGACGGCTCTGATGCGTGCATCTTGGCGTGGGGATGTGGGGATTGCAGAGCTGCTGCTCAATAAGGACGCCGATGTGAACGCGGGTGATAAACAGAACTGGACAGCCCTGATGCATGCGTCTGAGAATGGACATCCAGAGATTGCAAAGCTGCTTCTCAGTAAGAACGCTGATGTGAATGTCAGGGCGAGCAATGGCGCAACGACCCTGATCATCGCGTCTGCCAACGGCCATACCGAGATCGTCAAACTTCTGCTCGAGAAGGGGCCCGAAGTGAACGCGCAGGCGAATGATGGCGGGACGGCTCTGATGCGTTCGGCTGCGAACGGGCATACCGATATTGTCACACTGCTGCTCAATAAAGGCGCGGATGTCAACATTAGGGATCGAAAAGGCGAGACGCCGCTGATGCGTACCGCTGCGGAAGGGCAGTTGGGGCTTGTTACGATGCTGCTCGAGCACGGGGCTGATGTGAACGCGCAGGCGATTAAAGGCGAGACAGCCCTGATGTATGCGGCGTGGTATGGGCGTATGGGGGTTGTTAAGCTGCTGCTCAGTCACGGCGCTGATGTGTATCTCAAGGATAGCGTCAAGAATGAGAACGCCAGAGGGTATGCGTACGGGAACGGACATGAGGACATCGCGCTGCTGCTGGAGAAGCACGCGGCGCAATGAGAAAAAAGCGCGGATTTTTCCTTGAACTCGATTTAAACTTTCTGATAGTGTGTCAGCCGCCTCTACTACTATCTCCCATTTGATGCCTTCTCCGGTTCTGGCGTCGTGAGACACCGGAGAGGGCCGAGCCTGGTGCGACGCACGCAGTCATGCCGCGCACCGCGCTCAAAGGGTTCCCAGAAAGACCGGGCAGGAGGAGGCCGTGGTTGCACCTGGGCTGGATGCGTTCCGGGTGGCCCGCTTCAAAGTCGCGCTTGAAGCGAAGGACTGGCTCCGCCTTCTCGAGTACAAGGGTTCCGCCCTCTTCTTCTCGCACACCGGCCCGCACGGTGATGGCGCGCCCCGGCCGCGCCGTGGCGCTTGACATGCCCGAGGACCTCAGTCCGAAGTATCAGGTCACCATCCCGAACCACGCTTACTGGCGCCAACAGATCAAGTGCCAGGACGCCTGCCCCGTGCACACGGACGCCCGCGGCTACGTGAGCGCCATCGCCGACGGCGATCCCGAGCGGGCCTACATCATCGCCCGCGAGCCGAATCCCTTCGCCTCGATTTGCGGCCGGGTGTGCGCCGCGCCCTGCGAGGCCGCCTGCCGCCGGGGCGACCTCGACGCGCCCGTCGCCATCCGCGCCCTTAAGCGCTTCGTGACCGAGCGCTACGGCGTGGAGGCCCCGCTGCGGGCCGACCGGGCCCGCCCGCCGATCGAGGCGACGGGCCTCCACCTGGTGGAGGCGAGCCCGAGCGTCCGGGAGATCCGGAATGCCGAGGACGCCACCGCCCTGCGGCGAGTCGGCCGGTGTGGGCACGCGGGGACGGGCAAGCGCGTGGCCGTGGTCGGCTCAGGGGTGGCGGGCCTGACCTGCGCGCACGACCTGGCCCTGCTCGGGTATCGGGTGACGGTCTTCGAAAAGCAGACGGTCCCCGGTGGGATGCTCATGCTCGGCGTCCCCGAGTACCGCCTTCCCCGGGACCTGGTGCGGGCGGAGATCCAGGCCATCCTCGACCTGGGTGTGGAGTTGAAGACGAACGCGGCCATCGGACGGGACTTCGCGCTGGCCGACCTGCGGGCCCAGGGTTTTGAGGCCACGTTTCTGGCCGTCGGGTGTCACAAGGCGCGTGGGCTGCCGATCGAAGGAACCGAACTGGACGGGGTCTTTCGGGCGGTGGAGTTCCTCCTCAATATCAACCTCGGCTTCAAGGTTGACCTGGGCCGGCGCGTGATCGTGGTGGGCGGCGGGGACGTGGCCATGGACGCGGCTCGCACCGCCGCCCGCGAGATGGCCGGGGTAGATCTCGTCGGGGCCATGCGCGAGGCCATGGACGTTGCCCGCGAGGCAGTCCGAACGGGCGCCAGTGAGGTGCGGGTCGTCTGCCTCGAGTCCTGGGAGGAGATGCCGGCCCAGCGCTTCGAGATCGAGGAGGCTCTGGCGGAGGGGCTGACCATCTTCCCGCGCCTCGGACCGAAGCGCATCGTGGGTCGGGAGGGCAAGGCGGTCGGCTTGGAGACAATTCGCGTAAGCCGGGTCTTCGACGAGCAGCGACGCTTCAGCCCCCAGTTCGTGGAAGGGACGGAGCAAGTGATGTCCGCCGACTCGATCATCCTGGCCATCGGGCAGGCGCCGGACCTGGCCTTCCTTAATCCGGAGGATGGCGTCGCAGTCACCCCCCGCCAGACGATCCAGGTGGACCCGGCCACGCTGGCCACCAGCGCGCCCGGGGTGTACGCCGGCGGCGATGCGGCGTTCGGCCCGCGCATTTTCATCGAGGGTGTCGCCAACGGACATCGCGCAGCCCGCTCCATCCACGAATATCTGAGCGGCCGGCGTCTCGCCCCCTCGACCCTGGAGGAGTGGGTCCGCCTCGATCACGGCCGCCAGGTCCTGCGGGGAGAGGCCGGGACCGAGCCGGCCTTACCGCGCGTGTATCCCGGCTACCGGGCGACGCCGCGCCACGAACCGCCAGGCCTGCCCATCGACCGACGCATCGGGATCGCCGAAGTGGAGCTGAAGTACCCGGACCCCGAAGCGCAGGCTCAGGCACGGCGCTGCGTCCGGTGCGGGATCCACACGATCTTCGACGGCACAAAGTGCATCCTGTGCGGCGGGTGCGTGGATGTCTGTCCTGAGTACTGCCTGCGCATGGTGCCTATAGATCGGCTCGCCGGCGACGACGCCGTGACGTCCCTCGCTGAATCCTTCATCGGCTCTCCACAATCCGCAACCCCCGTCGCGGCCTCAGTCGCGACCGCGATGCTCATGGATGCGACCCGCTGCATCCGCTGCGCCCTGTGCGCGATGCGGTGTCCCACGGGCGCCATCAGCATGGAGGCGTTTCGCTATGCCGAAACCTGGATCCTCGCCTGAGTCGAGAGACAACAGTCCGGACGAGGGGCGGATCTCGCGCCGAGTCCTGCTGGGGACAGGCTGGTGCGGGTTCCTGCTGTCCATCGTGGGCCCTGCCCTGGCCAACATCCGCTTCCTCTTCCCCAACGTGGTGTACGAAGGCCCCACACTGCTCAAGGTGGGACGCCCGGAGGACTACGCGTCGGGAACGATCACGTTCCTGGATGAGCAACGGCTCTTCATCATGCGAGACGCCGAGGGGCTCCGAGCGCTGTCGGCCATCTGCACGCACTTGCGGTGCACCACCGGGCCCTTCGTGCCGCCGACCGCCGAGTGGAGGGAGGCCCACTCGCGCTGCCCGTGCCACGGCAGCGTCTTCGCCAAGGACGGCCGGGTCCTCCAGGGACCGGCCCCACGGCCCCTCGATTTCTATCGGGTTAGCCTCGCCCCGGACGGCCGCCTCGTGGTCGACACGGCCGCCGTCGTGGACAAGGGGGATGTCCTGAAGGTGTAGGCAAGAGGCCGAAGGCAAGCGCGAGGCCATCATCGCTTCGGTGTATCGCCGTCGGGAGACGGCTCCTACCCGGACCACCCGGAACTCAGGTGTTCTTGGGAGCCATGATGACAGACGGATGGACGAGCGGGATTATCGGTCGCGTGACTGCGAGCCGGCTGTGGAAGTCGGTCTTTCGGCACGGCTATCCGGCCACGGATCTGGACCGGATGGCCACCATGTTCACCAACTTCTTCCTCCACCTCCTCCCGGCCAAGGTCCATCCGAACAGCCTACGCCTCACCTACACCTGGGCTCTGGGGATGGTCACCTTCTACCTCATGGTCATCCTGTTCGTGACCGGCTTTCTCCTGATGTTCTTTTACATCCCGGTCACGGACCTGGCCTACCACAACATGAAGGACCTCCAGTTCGCCGTCTCCTTCGGCCTCCTCCTTCGCAACATGCACCGCTGGGCGGCCCACGGGATGGTGGCGCTGGTATTCCTCCACATGAGCCGCGTCTTCTACACAGCCTCGTACCGCCCGCCTCGAGAGTTCAACTGGATCCTGGGTGTCCTCCTCTGGCTGGTGACGCTGTTCCTCAGCTTCACGGGGTACCTCCTCCCGTGGGACCAGCTCGCCTTCTGGGCCATCACCGTGGGTACGAGCATCGCCGGCTACCCCCCCTGGATCGGAGAGACCATCCGGACCCTGATGCTCGGCGGCCATCAGGTCGGCCAGGGCGCCCTGCTGCGCTTCTATGTGCTCCACGTCGCGATCCTTCCCGCGGTGCTCTGCCTCCTGGTGGCGATCCACTTCTGGCGGGTGCGGAAGGACGGCGGCCTTTCTCGGCCGGAGGGCCCGGCGCCGAAGCGCACCGCCATCCTGGGCGCCGAGGGGCGGTTCGTCCCTGGGCCTCAGAAGACCTATACCTTGATGGAGGTCGTGCGCGGAACCTCGCCGATGGTGGGGGCACAGAGGCCGGAGGACGAGGTCCCCGCCTGGCCCCACCTCCTCTTCCGGTTGGTCGTTCTCTTCCAGGTCGTGCTGGGCGTTGTCGTCCTCCTGGCCATCTTTTTTGACGCTCCCCTGGAAGAACTGGCCAACCCCACGCACCCGCCGAACCCGGCCAAGGCGCCTTGGTACTTCCTGGGCCTGCAGGAGCTGGTAAGCTACTCGGCCCTGGTGGGGGGCGTGGTGATCCCCGGCCTCCTGGTCCTGGGTCTGATGGGCATCCCGTACATCGACCGTGCGCGGGAGGGGGAGGGGATATGGTTCACGTCGGCCAGGGGGAAGCGGATCGCGGCATGGTCTTTCGTGGGAACGATCCCGTACACCATGGGCCTCCTGTTCCTGAACGCTCGCTTCGGCGTGCGGCGATTCTCCCCCGAAGCCCCGCAGGGGGTCGTGGACCTGCTCAACCCGGCCACGCTGCTCCTGGCTGCCATCGTCGCCTTCTCGGTCATCGTCGGCTGGCGTACCGGCTCGCGCCGGATGGCGGCCATCGCCCTCTTCTCGGCCTTTGTCTCGGCCTACGTGCTCCTAATGATCATCGGGACGTGCTTTCGCGGTCCAAACTGGGACTGGGCGCTGCCATGGCGTTGAGAGCACCTGGTGTGGACTAGCGGGAAGAGAGGCAGGGGATGAGCCGGCGCTGGGTGTGGGCCTTCGCTGTGTTGGGCGTCTTCAACGGGCTCCTCTTTTTAGTTGCCCTCTGGCGCGACTATGACCGGGATTGGAAGCGCTACCAGACGGCCTTCTTCGCCCTCGAGGGCCGCAAGGCGCGGACGGCCCGGGAGGAAGAGGCCGTGAAGGCCCGCCGGCACGAGTTCATCCAGGTCGCCGTGGCGGGGACCGCGAGGGTGGACCGGTGCATGATGTGCCACCTCGGCATCGAGGATCAGCGGTTTGCCGACGCGCCGCAGCCGTTCCGGACCCACCCGGAGATCCCGAGACATCCCTTCGAACGCTTCGGGTGTACCGTCTGCCACGGGGGGCAGGACATGGCCACCACGAAGGCCGATGCCCACGGGCGCGTCCCGTTTTGGGGGGAGCCGCTGCTGGAGGAGGAGTACCGCCAGGCTGCCTGCGGTGGCTGCCACCTCGGCGCCGACGTACCGGGCGCGCCGCTGCTGGCGCAGGGGCGGCAACTCTACCCCCAGCAGCCCTGCGTCGGGTGCCACCGGATCCGTGGCGTGGGCGGGGTGGTCGGGCCAGACCTCACGTTCGTGGGGAGCCGCAAGCACGACCCCGAATGGTACCTGCGACACTTCAAGGATCCGCAGGCCACGGTGCCTGGCTCGACCATGCCCTCCTTCAAACACCTGCCGGAGGCGGAGTTGAAGGCGTTGACGGTCTACATGCTGAGCCTGCGCGAGATGCCGTCGGCCCTCCTTCCGGCGCCCAGGACAGCGGCAGCCTCTGAGACGCGATGATGGCTTCTATTCCGCTCACCGCTTGAATACGGGCGCCTCAGCGCTCATCTTGTGCGCAGACACGCTGGATTGGAGCGACGGTTGCTCGCATCGGCGCATCGTCACGCATCGTCGGCGCGTCCCGTGCGCTCGGTCGAATCGCTGGTTATGTGACCGATCCAACTACGCCCAAATCCTAACCGACTCAATCAACTACTGCTACATGATTTCCCACAACTGAACTTTACGCATGGCATCTTTTCTGCCATAATTCCTGTCAGGAGGATAGACCATGTCCAAGACGGATATGAAGAACCTGCACGTACCCTTGCCACAACCGCTGTATCAGCGCCTCCGCGCAGAAGCCAAACGCGAGAACCGACCGGCCACAGTCTTGGTCCGTGAGGCGATCGATCTCTGGCTTACCGAGCAGTACCGGGCCTCCGTACACGACGAGATTGCCTCCTACGCGCGAACAGTCGCGGGGACCTCTGACGATCTCGATCCGGACTTGGAAGCGGCAAGCGTTGAGCGCTTGGTGGATACCGTGGAGAACTCCGAGCGAGTTACGGACCAGTGAAGCGAGGCGAGGTGTATTGGGCCAGCCTTTCCCCACGGTCCGGATCCGAACAACAAGGCGCTCGGCCGGTCATCGTCGTGTCGCACGATGCGTTCAACCAGACCCCAGGGTGGCGATCCGTCATTGTGGTCCCCGTTTCCACAGCCGGCTCCCAGGCGCGACGTGGACCGACCGCCGTATCGCTCCCGGCAGGAACAGGCGGCCTGAAGAAAGATAGCGTCGCGCTTTGCCACCAAGTAACGACGCTTGATCGAAGCAAGTTGACCTCGCTTGCCGGGGTACTTCCACCCGAACTCCTCGCCCAAGTCGGCGACGGTTTAAGAATCGCACAGGATCTGCCGTAGCCAACCACAAGACGATCTCCGGTCATACAACGATTTGGGCGAGCCGCCCGAGGCAGCGCACCCCGCGGCCATCCGCTTCGATCCGGCGCCAGAGTCGTCCCCCGACATAGCCAGTGACGCCCGTGACGAGAACGAGACCGCTCATGCCGATCCCGTGGACCTCGGAATGCAGTCCTCGGTATCTGCATGCAGGTGACCGCCCGTTGATGCTCAAGGAGGAATCTCACAGCCCATCGGCCCAACGTTTGAGGTAACCAGCCGCCGGAGCGCGAAGCGCGGAGGGAACCCGCAAGCGCAGCTTGCGGGCGGTCCAGTCGACCGAGAGGTTATGCATCATCGCTATCCGGCGGGTTGAAGCCGAGACATCTAAAGCAGGCATAGGTGATGCGCTTGTTTTCTTCGATTGACATTCCAAGCCATTCGGCCATCGCATTCAGCCCAGGAAACTGGCGCATAAAAAATGTTCCCACCATTTCGGTCTCGAATATGACCCGTCGAGTCACCGTACGTGTTGACCGTTCGCCTTCCCAGGAGACGGTTGTCAAGCACAAAGCAAAAAGTCGAAGAGTGGCCGTGGGCTGCTCTGTTCGGACGAAGAACAGCAATTCGGGCAAGGCTGCTTCAAGAGCCGCCATATACCGACGAACTTCGGGAATCTCGAAGAGTTCTCGGGGGTCATTGTCGTAGCCGGAGATGCTGAACTCAATTTTCCCTTGGCACTCGTAAGCCAGTTCCTTGGTAGAGCGCAGACGATCAAAGAAAGCTCGGGGCCGCGATGTATCCATTGAGAGAACGTCTTTGTCATCGAAAACAAATAGGACGTGGCCGGACTCCACGATCATCTTGTTGAGCGCCCAATACGCCCGTAACTCCGCTAGCGTGTCGGCCGGCGGTGGCAGGAGAGCCAATAGTGCCGCCTTAGACTGGGACAACCTATTCTCGAATGGAACTGTGATCTTCCAACCAGCTTCAGTTGTTTGTGTCTGCTCGGGTTGAAACCGAACCCAAAAACATTCACCAGACTCTGGGTCACAGACAATGATCAGGACGGGAATTGGGTAGTTCGAGAGGTAATTGAAGTGCTTCAACTCGCCACGGTAGACATAGCCCCACTTATTCTTCTCTTGTAGGAATGACCTTCCGCACTTGATTTGCATCGCGAGTAGCTGACCAGTTACCGCACCTGAGTCAGTCACTACTTCAAGTTGGCCATCTATGCCAAAGTCGTGTTCCTGATGGTTCCGTTTGAAGAGCCACCCAAACGAATCAGAAGCGATCCGAGCAACAAGGGCAACTCCAAGTTCGCCTTGCTTGGCTGAACTAGAAAGCGTGGGGAAGCCGATGATCATGATGCATAACTATTGAGTAGATTGGTCAGCCTATCTCGACTGATGAGTTGTGAGGTTAAGACAAATCCTACAAGTTTTTCCCAGACTTAACAAGAAATTATCAGCTTTCTGGAGCATGGCCAACACTGCACGTCTGGTCAGCCTATTCCGGCAGACTCCAATGGTCTCTGCCGATCAAAGCCGAGTCGATGAGGACTCGTGAGGCGTCAGCGTTCAGAGCAAGGGCGATACATTCGTTGAGGAGCGGGCCTGTTACTGCATGCTTTACGCAGAATCAGGAATGATGAGATTCGTGAGGACGGGTGGGGGCGCCGAGGAAGGCGAGAAAGGCGTTGCAGATGGGCGAGCGGGAACGGTGGCGATGGGTGATGAGGTAGAACGGCCTGGTCAGTTTCAGGCCTGCGATGGGAATGGCGGTGAGTTCGCCGCACTTGATATCGCTGGCGACGGCGAGCTTCGAGATGATGGCGATACCGCTGCCGGCCTTGACCGCTTGTCGGATCGCCTCGTTGCTGCCCATCTCTGCGATCACCCTGAAGGTGTCCATCGACAGATGGTGCTGCGCCAGGGCGTGTTCCATCATCTTGCGCGTTCCAGAGCCGCGCTCCCGAATGAGAAACGGCTGACTCGGCAGCTCCTTGATCTTGACGATTCTCCGGGACGCCCAGGGGTGCGTGGGCGGCACGACCAACACCATCTCGTCTTCGGCACATTGCTGGTACTCGAGCCTGCCATCATCGAATTGTGCGCCCACGACGCCAACCTCATACGCGCCGGTCGTCACTGCCTCGATGATCTCTTTTGAGTCCGAGACCTTGAGAACGATCGAGATGTCCGGGTACTGGGCCCTGAACCGTCCGATCAGGGACGGCAGCAGATAGCCGCCGGGGATGCTGCTGGCGCCGAGTATCAGTTCTCCCTTTAGCCCTCCCCTGAGCTCGTCGAGCGCCTGTTGCGCTTCCTGGCGGAGCGCCAGAATCCGTTTGGCATAGCGATACAGCAGATCGCCGGCCTTGGTCGGGGTGGCTCGGTGCCCGAGGCGATCGAGGAGCCGGATTCCTGCCTCCTGCTCCAGTTTCTTGATGTGGCCACTGACCGTGGGCTGGGTCAGGTAGACTGCGTTGGCTGCCTTCGAGAAGCTTCCCGATTCAACGATTCTGGCGAACAGTTCGAGGGCGTGGATATCCATGATGCGTCTTCTATCCTCTGCGCGAGCAGGCGCCGATCGCCTCTTGATACAGTTGGAGATAATCCTGAATCTCCCCTTCTCGGGAGAACTCCCGCTCGATCTTTTCCTTCCCGTTCTTCCCCAGCGCGTGGCGCAGGCTCGGCTCCCTGATGAGCCGCTCAGCCTTGCGAGTAAACTCCGCCTCCGAACCGAAGAGCAGCCCATTGATCCCGTCTTGCACCACCGATCGGTTCCCCTCGATATCCGAAGTCAGGACCGCTCGTCCGCAACTCATCGCCTCCAGGATGCTGTTGGCCATGCCGCCTTCGGAGAGCGATGAGTTGATCACTACATCCACGGACGTAAGCATGGCGCAGATCTGCTCATGAGGAACCGATCCCAGGTAGAAGGCCCAGGGGTAGTCTCGCAGGGCTTCCCGCAATCGGGCTCCTTCCGCCGCCTCGATGACCGGTCCCACAAAGACGGCCTTGACCTGCGGATACCGTATTCTGAGCGCGTCAAGTGGCTTCAGACAGAAGGTCACATTTTTGACGCGCCGGATGCCGGCCGGGATAAAGAAGATCAGGTCATCCGGCGTGAGATCCAGGTGCTGTCGGAGATCGAATGGGGTCTCCTGGCAGCGAACCGTCTGGCCGATCACGCGGATTCGGCGTGCGACCTCGGGGAGTTCACCGACGAGCTTGACCCGCATACAGTCGTGAAAGACGACGATACGCGTTGCCCGCTGAAGGACGTCTATGACTTTTAACCTCCAGTGAGGATCGAAGAGATCGGTATTGACATCAGTTCCGGTGATGGTGAGGATTGAAGGGATGCCAAGCCGAAGCGCGGCCTCCGTCACGATCTGCCCCGAAGAGCTGACATGGAATCCATGGATCAGGTCAGGTGTGAAGTCTTCCAGTGCCTGCAGGATCTCGCCGGGTGAGGATCCATACTCCAGGGACCAGACTCGGACGATCACACCCTGTTCTTTCAACCCGGACTCGATGCGCTGGACCGTAATCGAATTGCCGCGGACCGAGGGGAAATAATAGGGGGTGACAATACCCAGTCGCATCCGCCTCCTCATCGGCTGAAGAGTTTCTTGAACACCTTCTCCAGCTCCTTGTCCCGATCTTTCCCAAGGAGTTTGCCGACTTCTGTTTTGATCCGTCCCTCGATACGACCCATTTGAGGGGTGACGACCGGATCGGATGAGGGGCCTTGTACCTTGGCCTCAAGCGTCGTTTTCGCGAGTTTGGCTGTGACGTCGAAATCCAGGGTCTGATTGAGCAGATTGGCGCCTCCGACAGCATAGAACTTGGCCCCGTCTCGAAGCAGTGTCAGATCACGGGTTCGTAGGATTCCACCATCGAGTGTCCAGTGGGCGCTGAGGCGATCGAACTCGTTTAGAGTGAGAGGAGGGATGCCTACCCCCTTCAGGATAGGATCTACGGTTTTGGAGAGCCGTTCCAAAGGCGTATAGCCGATTATGCGGCCGTTTGTCACGGCCATGTCGGTTTGTCCTGAGACCTTGGCGAGCGCCCCAGGGCCGAGCGGTCCCGAAAACTCCATCTTCGAGTCCAGCGTCATCATTCCGTGTAAGGTCCACCGCGGCTCTTGGATCGCCTTCAGGAACGGCTCAGTCTGGATCCCCTCGAGATGCGTGGCGACCCTTACATGTGGCGCTCGTCCACTGAAGGAGAGCGCCGCGTCACCCGACAGATTTCCGCCATAGAAGCCGCCATGGAGTTGACGGATGGTGAGCAGCCCACAGCAATAGCGAAGGTCGCCTTCTGCGGCGGTCAGGACCAGCTTTCCCCAACGCAGAACGCCTGAGCGTAGGTGTCCCTCAACCTGGAGTCCGCCGACTTCGGAGGAGTGCGGAGTGCGAAATCCTCCCACCCCCCCTTTATCATTTGAAGGTACGAGGTCTGCGGTGCGTAGGGGCGACTGGCCGGTCGCCCCTACAGGTGCTGCTGCAGTCGCTATGGCCACGAGGGATTCGATGGAAAGATCCGGCGTATCCAGCCAAAATTGAATGCGAGGCGACTTCTGAGTTGCCAGGTGGAGACGGCCCGTGGTGGTGTGGCCCTCCCAGAGCAGGCTTACCTGAGAAAGGTCGAGTCCGTCACCTTCCCATCGCCCCTTCGCCCGTAGCCACGCTTTATCCCCCGGCGCTTTGTCGTTCTCCTTTCCGCCTGTCCCCGCATGCGTGAAGCGGGAAAGCGCCATACCGACTCGCTGCAGATCGACGTTGGTCTCCAGATCAAGGCGCGGCCACTCGCCAACGGCCTTCCCTTCAAGATCGAGGGTTCCACTGAGTGCTGCGGCAAAGGGCGAGGAGCGTAGTGCGCCGAATGACGAAGCCAATTGCGCGACATCGAGTCCCCGCACGTGAAGCGCCACCTCAATCGACGGGTGATCTCCTTCATGGGGTTGTATGCTCCCGGTCAGGTCAAACGAGCCGGATGCGCCGCCAAGCAGGGGTCCGTTGGCATGAATGCGGATGGGGCTGCGGGGAAGTGGCGCCGGGATGTCCACGTTCACATCCTTCAACTCCAGCCTGGCCGGTCCATAAGGGTAGAGAGGGTTATCGAGAACGATGGCCCCCTGACGGATGGTCAGGGCCCCTGCCACCAGGACCGGCAGGGCAGGCTGCCCTCTGGCCACTCGCGTACCTTCAGTATGGCGCGATTCGACGGCTGCCTCTCGTGCGGTCGGTCGAATCAAGTCATCGAGGTTCCACCCATCCGGCCCCCCGGCCAACCTGATACGTGGCCGGTCAATGCGGACGTTCCTGACCTGGAGTTCGCCCTTGAGGAGCGGCAGCAGTTTGAGCGCCAGATCAAGCCGCTCCGCCTCCAGGAACGGTCCAGACCACGGGGCGCGATCAGTAATAAGCAGATCTCGGATGGTGACCCCGGGCGACGGCAGGAGGTGGACTCGCAGACTGCTTGCGGTGACTTTGCGGTTCAGCAGTTGGCTGGTTCGACTGGTGAGGATCCCTCGGTACCGCTCCTGGTCCAGGAGAAGCGGGCCGGCGAGGAGCACGATGACGAGCCCACCCAAGACCAGGAGTAACCCGAAGAGCCAACGCCGCCCGCGTCCCGTCACCTTACCCGCCCCCTCCGGGCTCCTCTCCCTTGAGTCGCGTGAGAAGCAGCTCGCCCACCACCTGTGGATTGGCCTTGCCGCGACTGGACTTCATCACCATGCCGACCAGAAAGGTGAGGCTTTGTACCTTCCCTTTCCGGTAGTCGGCGACCGGCCCGGGATGTTTGGCCAGCACCTCCTCAACAATCTGGAGCAGCGCGTCCTGGTCGGAGATCTGGGTCAGCCCCTGCTCCTTCACGATCAGCTCAGCCGATTTCCCGGTCTGATACATCTGCTCAAAGACTGTTTTGGCGATCTTGCCGCTGATACTTCCGCCTTTCAGCAGCCCAAGGAGCGCAGCCAACTCGGCCGGCGGGATCGGGCTGTCGGCAATCTCCCGGCCATCCTTGTTCAGATGGCCCAAGAGTTCTACCATCACCCAGTTACTGGCGAGCTTCGGCTCCTGGCAGTTCTTCGCGACCTTCTCGTAGTAGTCGGCAAGCGGCCTGGATGCCGTGAGGACCGCAACATCGTAGTCCGGGATCCCATACTCCCGGGCAAACCGAGCGCGGCGCTGCTGCGGTAGTTCGGGCAGGGTCGCGCGGATCTCGTCGATCCACTTCTGTGAGACGGCCAGGGGGACCAGATCCGGTTCCGGGAAGTAGCGGTAGTCATGAGCGTACTCCTTGCTTCGCATCGACAAGGTCAGCTCCTGGTCGGCGTCCCACAACCGTGTCTCTTGAACGATCCTTCCTCCTTCTGTGAGGACCTGTGTCTGTCGCTGGATCTCATAGGCCAACGCCTTCTGGACGCTCTTGAAGGAGTTCATGTTCTTGACCTCAGCCTTGACCCCCAACTCCTCGCTGCCGGCTGGCCGCAGCGAGACGTTGGCGTCGCAGCGCAGGCTGCCTTCCTCCATGTTGCCGTCGCAGACTTCCAGATACACGAGGATCGCCCGGAGCTGCCGGAGATATTCACCAGCCTCTTCCGGGCTGCGGATGTCGGGCTCACTGACGATCTCCATTAATGGCACGCCGCTGCGGTTAAAGTCCACCAGACTAGAGTCGGCGGCCTGCAACGTGCCGGCATGTAACAGCTTGCCGACGTCCTCTTCCAGATGGAGGCGATGGATGCGGACGCGCCTGGTCGTTCCATCGACAGGGAATTCGATCGATCCTCGCCAGGCGAGCGGGAGTTCGTACTGGGAGATCTGGTAGTTTTTCGGCATGTCGGGGTAGAAGTAATTCTTCCGGTGGAAGCGACAGGCTGGAGCGATGTCGCACCCCAGGGCAAGCGCGCTCTTGAGGGCGAATTCCACCACCCGCCTGTTCAGGACGGGCAACGTGCCCGGCATCCCCAGGCAGACAGGACAGGTCTGGCTGTTGGGGGGGGCGCCGAAGGCGGCGCTGCAGCCGCAGAAGATTTTCGATCTGGTCAGGAGCTGGGCATGTACCTCCAGCCCGATGACCGCTTCAAATTGGGTATTGGGTGTCATATGTTGAGTCCTTACTACGTCAAAGGTCGGATTGACTCAAGAAGGTCGATGTACTCATCGGACAGTCCGTGTTCCTCAGCGCCGCTGATCAGCAACTGTTTATACCGTTTTGAGGGAGGCGTCTCGCGGCCAGGATTCTCCATGAAGTACGCAAACGCTCTGATGACCTTGCCCGAGCGGGTCCGGAGCTGAATCTCCTTACGAAGATACAGATCGGGGAAGTGTTCATACTCATCCAATGCCTTTTGTTCTGCGTCGCTGATCTCCCACACCACGCCCTCAACCTGCTTTCCTGGTTTCTCGCGGATGTTTGCAATTCCACCACCCCACATCGGGGAGTTTCCGAAGAAGGTCAGCTCATGGTCAGAGAGCACCGCCGCGTCCACAAACTTCGCCTTCGGGCAGAGCCGCTTGAGCTGGACTCGCTCCATGTTCGAGCCGTAGGCGAAGTAGAGCATCCGTTAACGCCCCCCGGAACGAGCTCGACCCCTCGCGTCCCAGATCGCGTGAGGCTCGAACGTAAATGAGGTTGCCATGCGGTACTTCTCGGCGATCTCGACCTCGAAGGGCGCTTCCTGGCCAGGATCGAGTGCCGTAACTTTCACCGTCTGCCGGCCCAGCTCCTGCCGGTGAGTCGGCTTACGCCTGTACGGCCCTACATGGCTCCTTGTTTCGCCCAAAAATCGGACGACGATGACGACATCTTCGGCCCGTTTGGCGCTGACGTTCTTGACCGTGCCCTTAAGGGTGTCGATCCATCGCTCTGAGTTCAGGATCACCAGGTCCTTGTTCGCGGCCGAGGTGGCGCATGGCAGTAGACTGAACGCGAAAGTCAACCCCATGGCAAGGCGTCTCACCGATGCTGCCGCCATTTTACAATGGGGGTTTGCGGCGGCGCCAGTCGGTCGCCTGCTCATAGGCATGTGCTACCTTCAGGATTGTCGCCTCATCGAAGGGCTTACCGATCAGTTGAAGCCCGATCGGCAGTCCGGCCTTGGTGAACCCGCATGGGATTGAGATGCCGGGCAGGCCCGCCAGGTTGACCGAGATCGTGAAGATATCCGACAGGTACATCTGAAGCGGATCCTCGGTCTTCTCGCCGAACTTGAACGGTGGTGTCGGCGAGGTAGGGGTCGCGATCACCTCGCACGTCTCGAAGGCCCGTTCGAAATCACGGCGGATCAGCGTCCGGACTTTCTGGGCTTTGAGGTAGTAGGCATCGTAGTAGCCGGCCGACAGCGCATAGGTCCCGAGCATAATCCGGCGCTTGACCTCCGGCCCAAACCCCTCTCGCCGGCCCCTCTGGTACATCTCCAGCAGGTCGGCCGGCCGCGAGGTCCGATACCCGTATTTGACCCCGTCGTAGCGGCCCAGGTTGCTGCTGGCCTCAGCGGTCGCCACGAGGTAGTAGGTCGCGATAGCATACGGGCTGTGGGGGAGCGAGACCTTTTTCTGCGTTGCCCCCAACTCTTTCAGCGTCCGGATCGCCGCCCAGATAGCCGTTTCGACCTCGGGGTCCATCCCCTCGACAAAATACTCGTCGGGAATCCCGATGCGCACTCCACGAACGTCTCCAGTGAGTGCGGACGAATAGTCCGGAACGGGCAGATCCGCCGAGGTCGAATCGCAGGGGTCGTGTCCGGCGATTGCGTGCAGGAGTATGGCGCAATCGCGAATATCTTTCGCGAAGGGCCCGATCTGGTCGAGTGATGAGGCGAAGGCTACCAGGCCGTATCGGGAGACCCGGCCATAGGTCGGCTTGAGGCCCGCAACGCCACAGAAACTCGCCGGCTGCCGGATTGATCCCCCCGTATCGCTGCCGAGCGCGGCGGCGCACAGATCGGCCGCCACCGCGGCGGCAGAGCCGCCCGAGGAGCCACCGGGGACATAGTCGAGCGCCCAAGGATTCCGCGTCGGGAAGAAAGCCGAGTTCTCCGTCGAGGAGCCCATGGCGAACTCGTCCATGTTCGTCTTCCCCAGCAGGACCGCCTCTTGCGCTTTGAGGCGTCGGATGACGGTCGCATCGTACGGCGGCTCGTACGGTTCCAGCATCTTCGAGGCGCAGGTAGTCCGCACTCCTTTCGTGCTGATGACATCTTTAATCGCCAGCGGGATACCGGCCAACGGGGGGAGAGGTGAGCCCCCGGCGAGCAGCCGATCGACGGCCCCGGCTTGCTCAAGGGCTCTGTCCTCAGTCAGGGTTGTGTACGCCATGACCTGTCCATCGAGGCGTGTGACCCGATCCAGCACCGAGCGGACAAGCTCGGTTGCGCTCGCTTCGCGCCTTCTGAGCAGCTCCTGCATCTCGTGGATGGTGAGTTGAGTGAGGTCCACGGCGTTACTCCTCCAGGATTCTCGGGACGCGGAAGAAGAGATCATGCCGGTCTGGTGCATTCGTCAGGGCCTCCTCCTGAGAAAGCGACGGCGTGACCTCATCCTCGCGGAATACGTTGGTCATCGGCAGGACATGAGAGGTCGGCTCGACAGCAGTCGTGTCCAGTTCATTCAGTTTGTCGATATAGCTCAGGATCGAGTCGAGTTGAGCCTGCATCCGCTCCTTCTCCTCCGCGGTCAGCTCCAACCGGGCCAGCCTGGCCACATGCTCGACCTCCTTGAGTGTAATCTTCATGGCATATGTCCTCTCGCGTTAGTGTCGTGCGTGGCAAGCGATCACCTACGCCTGCTCCAATTGGGCATACTTGACCATGAGCTTCTTTTCACCGGCGCCATTGAACTTTACGACGACCTTCAGATCGTCCCCGCTGCCGCTTCGCTGCCGGATCACCCCGACGCCGAAGTCGGGATGCCGGATGCGGGCTCCGGGATACAGGCGATCGACGAAGGGCTCATCCTCGTGACGCTCTTGCTGATGCTCTCGATGTTCGGAAAAGATCAAGGGCGACGCGCCCCTGGATTCCCACGGCTCCTGGATCTGCAGGACTTCCGGCGGGATTTCATCCAGGAACCGTGACGGCAGGTTAAAACTACGGTTGCCGTAGAGGCGTCGCTGCCGAGCCGATGCCAGATAGAGCCGTTGCTTCGCCCTGGTCATGCCGACATAACAGAGTCGGCGTTCCTCTTCCAACTCCCGCTCGTCAGGCATGGCAAAGGCGTGAGGGAAGATTCCTTCCTCCAGTCCAACCATGAAGACCGTGTCAAACTCGAGACCCTTGGCCGTATGAAGCGTCATGAGCGTGACGGCGCCTCGGCCTTCGGTATATGCGTCGATGTCACTGATCAGTGCCACGGAGTCGAGGAACGCCGGCAATCCTCCCTCCGCATTGCGCTCCACAAACTCCTGGGCGGCGGTGACGAGTTCCTTCAGATTTTCCAGGCGGCTCTGGGCCTCCGGCGTGTCATCGCGCTGAAGCTCCTCAGCGTACCCGGAAGCGGTAATCAGCTCTGCGATCAGGTCTGGAATTGAGATGAAGGCGGATTTTGTCCTGGCCTCTTCAATCAGTTGGAGTAAGCCCTCCATGGCCGACTGTTGCCTGGTATTGAACAGCTTCTCGCGTACCGCGCGTTGGCATGCCTCCCAGATCGTGCTCTTTCCTTGCATGGCCAACAGTTCGAGCTTGGCGATCGTGGCCGGTCCGATCCCGCGCGCCGGCGCATTCACAAGCCGCTTAAAGCTGATGCTGTCGGCGGGATTGACCACCCAGCGCAAATAGGCCAGGAGGTCCTTAATCTCCTTCCGTTCATAGAAGCGGAGCCCACCCACAATGACGTACGGAATCAGGACTCGACGCAAGGCCTCCTCCAGGACTCGAGACTGCGCGTTTGTCCGGTAGAAGATTGCGTAGTCGTCGTACCGCGTCACTGTATCGGCCATCCGACCTTGGATCGTCCTGGCGGCGAAGAGAGCCTCATCGGTTTCATCGAGGGCCCGATAGAGCGTGATGATGTCCCCGACCTCGTTTTCGGTCCATAAGGTTTTTCCCTTCCGATCGCTGTTGTGGGCTACCACCGCCCCCGCGCCCTGCAAGATCCGCTGCGTCGATCGATAGTTCTGTTCCAGCCGGATCACCGCGCAGCCCGGATGGTCCCGCTCGAAGTTCAGGATGTTGTTCAGGTCGGCGCCGCGCCACCGATAGATCGACTGGTCGTCATCGCCTACTACGCAGAGATGCCCGTACTTGCCGGCCAACAGATGGATGAGGCAGTACTGGACGTGGTTGGTGTCCTGGTACTCGTCCACCAGGATGTAGCGCCAGAGATCCTGGTAGGCAGCCAGCACTTCCTGGTGCTCCTCAAAGAGGCGCACCGTCGCCATGAGTAGATCGTCGAAGTCGAGCGCCTGCAGACCCTCCAATCGCTCCTGATACATGATGTACAGCTTGGCGGTTCGCTCCTCCATGTGGTCATTGGCCTGCAGTGCATACTCCTCGGCGGAGAGCAGCTCGTTCTTGGCGCGACTGATACGGGACAGGACCGCACGGGGGTTGACCGCGCGCTCGGACAAGCCCAGCCCCCGCAGACAATCCCGCATCAGGCTCATCTGATCGCCCTCATCATAGATGACGAAGGAGCTCTTCAAGCCCAACGCCGAGCCATGCTTCCGCAGAATCCGAACGCAGGTAGAATGAAACGTCCCGACCCAGACCCCTTCGACGCCCCAGCCGCTCGTCCTGAGTCCTTCGACTTTGCTCAGGACAGGCTTGTCGAAGCCTGTGGTGAGCTCTGTCGAACCAGATGCGGCTGGGGTGCTCAGGGCAGGGCTGATATCGGCTTGTCCCAAGAGGTCCGCCACTCGGCGCTTCATTTCACCGGCCGCCTTGTTGGTGAAGGTGACCGCTAGTATATTCCAGGGTGGGACCCCGCAGTGGCCGATCAGATAGGCGATCCGCCTGGTGATCACCCGGGTCTTCCCCGATCCGGCCCCCGCCAGCACCAGCAGCGGCCCCTCGGTGTGCAGGACCGCCTCTTCCTGTCTGGGATTGAGGCCCTCCAAGATTACGTCAGTGTTCACTTCGGCGTGCCCCTACGTCGGTTGGCCGTTCTACGTTAATAATCTCGGCTTCATCATAGGCGAACCCGCCCGATGCGACAAGCGATATTTCGCGTGTGAAGCCTTGTCGGAGATGGGTTCCAGTGCTGGAGCAGGTACTCCCGAAAGAAGGGCAGTTTCAGGAATCTTGACCACGCCTGAAGATGATGCTAGAGTTGCATCATAATGATGCATTATATGCAACATCACAGGAGGCGTCAATGAAGGCGATCACACTGCGAAATCTGCCACCCGAGCTCACCAGGATTATTCGCCAGAAGGCCGACGAGCAGCACGCGAGCATCAACAAGGTGGTCATCAGCCTGTTGGAGAAAAGCGTAGGGGTTCGAAGAAAGAAAGGTGAGGTGACCCTGCACCACGATCTGGATGCGCTGGCCGGGACGTGGACGCGCGAAGAGGCCGCAGCCTTCAACAGAGCCCTGACCAGGCAGCGTGCTATTGATCCGGATCTGTGGCGACGATGAGTCGGGCGATGGTGGACACATCGGCCTACTCGGCGTTCATGCGAGGTCACCCGGAATTCACGCATGCTCTCCAGCAGACCGACGAGATCTATCTTAATGCCGTCATTATAGGTGAACTGCTTGCAGGTTTTATGCGTGGAAAGTACAGAAAAAAGAACCAATTAGAGCTACAGCAGTTCCTGACATCACCGCGAGTGAGCATCGTAGCAATCAATGAGGAGACCGCCGAAAGGTACGCGGTGATCCTCGATGCGCTCTGGAAGGCAGGTACTCCTATACCCACGAACGACATCTGGATCGCGGCAAGCGCCATGCAACACGGGTGTCGCCTCATAAGTGCGGACGCACATTATCAGAAGGTCGGTCAAATCATCGTGGAGTATTTTGAGGTGTCCTGATGTCATGCCAAGTCGAAGATACGGCATTACGATGACGGCATTGCGCGGATCGGCGTCATACTGATCTTGACAGCGACCTATATTCATAATGTACTACTTGAAATATCGTTGATAAGTGTGTTTAAACACATAATAAGTATGTTAAGCCAAAGCGACTTCAGGCTGGTGCTATGCAGACCAGCAGAGCCATAGCGAGGTGTCTTAGAACCCGTCCTGCAAACCCCTTGTTGTGGTTCGACGGGCTCACTACGAACGGGAAAACGTTATTCTTCTCAATCTACAGGGGGTTGATTCCCCGCGGCTTACTGCGGGGTAGTTCACTGCATATACCGTTCGCCCTGAGCGTGTCGAAGGGTGGATGGGGGTTTACAGGACAGGTTCCTTAGTGACTGCAAAGGATAGCGTCAGTGAATCCCGAATCCCCTTACTTTACGCAGAAGCGCCGGTACCGATTGACGGTGGCGCGTGTTGGGGTGATCGTTTCCCTTATTGCAGCAGCAGTGGCGCTCGCGAACGTGCTGGCGGTCAGGGATCATCTGTGTTATGAGCACCACATGAATATGTTTTGCTCGATCGCCCAAATCGGCGAATCCGAGGTGAGAGTATTCGCATGGCATCCGGAGGTGAAGCCATTTGACCGGAGCGCCTCGACCCCTCGCAGCGCACTGTCCGAGATTCTACCTGAGGAAAAACGGGCATACGGCAGCCGCTTTCCGAGCGGACAACGACAGTGGCTGTACTGGGAAGCGCGATTGAAGTCTCGTGAACCTCCGGGTCGCTCAATCAGGTTCATCGTCCATTGGACGACGTATGCTGCAGGTGATCATGCTGTCGCGGGCGGTGTCGTTGAGGCCACGTGGGGTGCTGATGACCCGGCAGTCCTTATTATTGGCCCTGTCGACACCGTTCCAGTGCAAACCTCCAGTCAATTCCCGCCTGGCCGCTATGAGATCGTTCTGAATGTGTACGGCAATCAACTGGCTGAGTCGAAGGTTCGCGGCGGATTCAAGATTTACTGAAGAGCCTGTCCAACCAATGAGAGCGCGATGTATCTGTTTGTACGGGGATAATAATATGAGGGGAGCAGTTCGTGAGGGAACAACGAGGCAAGTAAATACTTGACATTCCATCGAGGCAATCATATAGTCCCTTCGCTGCTTGAAGTCAGAGTTGCGTTTCCATTCGCGCTCCATACCTGAAGGGTGTAAAGATGAAGAAACGTAACGCTGTAGTCGTCCTGTTACCCTTATTGCTGATTACTCTCCTCGTTGGGTGGGCGTGCAGTCGCTTTACCTCTCCGCCCTCTAAAACTGGAGCCCCATCCGCCACGACCACCGATGCCCCTCAGCCCAAGTGGGTCGGTCCACCCCCAGGCGCCAAGTACGTGGGAAGTGAGTCATGTGTGAAGTGTCATGAGGAGTCGACCCAGCGTTTCCACAAGACGAAGATCGGGCGGGTCATGTCGGTGAATCCGCGAGCGACGCAGGGGCAGGGAGACTGCGAGTCATGCCATGGTCCAGGTGGCCCGCACGTTGCCACAGAAGGCGGTGCCCTGGAGACAGTGATCAGCTTTGAGAAGGGAGCGGAGCCTGTCGAAGTGCAGAATGCCGTCTGCGTGAAGTGCCACGAAAAGGGTGAGCATACCTTCTGGAAGGGAAGCACCCACGAAGTACGGGGGGTGGCTTGCGTGTCCTGTCACAAGGTGATGGAGTCGGTGTCCGACCGATACAATCTGGCAAAGCCGACCGCGATCGAGGTCTGCTCGCAGTGCCACCAGACCCGCCGGGCCCAGCTCCAGCGGAGCTCTCACATGCCGCTGCGCGAGGGAAAGATCAGTTGCGGCGACTGCCATAACCCGCATGGGACCGCCACGCAGGCGATGCTCCGGGAAGATTCGGTCAATGACAACTGCTTCAAGTGCCATGCCGAGAAGCGCGGACCATTTCTTTGGGAACATGCACCCGTGACGGAAAGCTGTTCGAACTGCCACGAGCCGCACGGCTCCACCAACGAGAGGCTCCTGAAGGTCAGGGTTCCCCGCCTCTGTCAGCAGTGCCACGTCGAGACCCGGCACCCAACCAGCCCTTACGATCCGAGGACCGGGTCACGGTTTGTCATTAATAGGGGCTGCATCAATTGCCACCAGAAGATCCATGGGTCAAACCATCCCTCAGGATTCGCCTTCACGAACTGAGGTGGCGATCTGCATCAAACGGAGGAGGTGGCCATGGGAGCGTTAGTCTGGATGAGGCGGATCAGCACAGCACTGCTACTCGCCATCGCCTTGTTGCTGGCAGCCGTGGCGCCGGGCCAGGCTCAACAACCACAGTCGGAGGAGGCTTTCCCATGGTGGGTCAACTGGCTCAACGATCGGTTGCCGTTCGGCCTCAACGTCACCTCGGTAGATATTGAGGGAGGCTATCGGACGATTGGCGACAATCGGAGCTCGGCCAAGTTCCAGGAGTATCGGGTGCTTGAGGAAAGCCCTTTTCTGGACCATGCTCGAATCTCTCTTGAAACCAAGGACCAGAAGCAATACATCGAGTTCTCCTCAATAGACTCCTTCAAGCAAGATCAGAGCTACTTGTTCCGATTCGGGAAGTACGGTGGCTATGAGCTGGAGATCTTCTGGGATCAGGTCCCTCATCTGTTGAGCACGACGGGACGGACTCTGTTCACGACAACGCGCGAAGACGGCAACCCCAACCTGACCTTGCCGTCCGGTGTCGCATCGACGGTGCAGGCTGCCACACCCGCGACCAGGGCCTCCGTGCTGGCAGGCTTTCTGGCCAATGCCACGCCGACGGATCTTAGCTTCCTGACCTCCAAAGCGGGATTCGGGTTTAAATACAACCTGACAGATTCTCTGGATTTCGGTGTCCGCTACACCTTTACGCAGAAGGACGGGACGATCCCTTTTGGCGCGGGCTTCAGCAGCCCAGGGGGGAACGTAGTCGAGATTCCGGCCCCCCTCTTTAACCGGACTCACCAGGTTGAGGTCAAGACGCAGTATGCTCAACCAGGCTGGAATGTCGGCCTCGGCTACACCGCCTCGATCTTCGATCAGAGCGTCGACAATATTACGTTCGACAACCCACTCTCGGCCACGAACAGCCCGACCCTTTCGGCTCGCGGACTGACCACCATGGACCCGAGCAACCAGGCGCATAACGTGTTTCTCTCTGGTGGTCTCTCCCTGCCGCTTCAGACCAGGGTCACGGGGAAGGTCTCCTATGGGTGGCGGCTTCAGGATGAATCGTTTGTCTCCCATACCATCAACCCGGCCTTGGCCGCGAACCCTGGGTTGGTTCTCCCCAGGAGCAGCTTTGACGGAGATATCAGGACGACCCTTGTGGCTCTCAACGCGACGAGCCGCCCGCTTACCGCTTTGCCGCTGACGCTGTATGGCGGCTACCGTTTCTACGATTTCAATAACCGATCGCCCGAGATCGTGTTCCCGGCTCATACCGTTCGGGATACGTCGCTCACACCCGATGCGGAGGTCAACGCGCCTTTCTCCTACACCAAGCACAATGCCCACCTGGACGCGGGTTATCCTATTCTCAGCGATCTTCATTTCAAGATGGGCTACGAGTGGGAACGTTGGGATCGTAATTCCAAACTCCGCGAGGTGCCGACCAGTGATGAGCACTCCCTAAAAACCAGCCTGGACTTCACGCCGATCGATTGGCTGCTCTTCCGCGCCGCGTATCGTCGGGGCTGGCGGCGTATCGATAACTACGTGCCACAAGCTCACGATAAGCACGTGACCGTTGACATCGAGGGGGAGCCATGGGCGCCGGATCCTCTGGGCCAGTCGGTCCTGCTTCGGAAGTTCGACGAGGCTGACCGGAACAGGGACCGGGTGGAGATCCTGACGTCGATCAGCCCGATCGAGAACCTCAGCTTTACGGCTACCTATAGTCTCCTGCAGGACCATTTCAATAACTCCGACCTTGGCTTGCAGAAATCGAGAGGGTGGAGTGCAGGCGGTGATCTGGCCTATAGCCCGTTCAAGTGGCTGTCGTTCTTCGTCAACTACACGCGAGAAGAGTTCCGCTATGATCAGCTCTCTCGCTCCAGGCCGGTCACCGGCACTACGGCTTTTGACTTCACGGACTTCAACTGGAGGAGTGTCAACACTGATACGATTGACACCTACGGGGTCGGTACGGACGTCAGCCTGATTCCCAATCGTCTCAATTTTCGGCTGACCTACACCTTCTCGGATGCCGATACCATCATGAGATCGTTCAACCCGGTTAAGCCGACCAGTGGCACTGGAGCTCAGCGAGCGACCGCGACCGCCGTGGACTATCCGTTGGCGAACACGAACCTCCATACCCTGATTGCCGCGCTTCGCTATAACCTGACCAGGAACTGGAGTCTCAAGGGCGAATATCGATTTGAGCAGTTTCGCGAGACCGATTGGGCGACCGATGCGATCGGGCAATCCGGTCTGACAAATCTGCCCCCGACGACCGATACCTTTTTGGGCGCTCGGTTCCTGCAGAATTATGACGCCCATATTGCAGCGTTTACACTTCGCTACCAGTTTTAAGCGAACCTCCTGGTTTCAGACGTCTCGCTGATGTGCTAGTATGTTGCCTGCGAACAGGAGCAGGCAAGCCAGCCTGCCGGGCACCGTCTGGTAGGCTGGCTTTTCACGTTTAAGACTGAAGGAGGGAATGGTTGTGGCACAGCAGGATGAACAGGTCGACTATGGGCGGCGCACAGTGAATTGGCTTCTGGGAAGTTCCCTCGGCGTGCTCTTCATATCCATCCTGTACCCGATTGTAAAATACTTGATCCCCCCCAAGCTGGCCGAGCCGACCACGTTCAGCGTGACCCTTCCCTGGAAGCTCGCGGAACTGAAGGCGAACTCAGGGCGGATCTTTCGCTTCAGGAGTCGTCCGGGTATCTTGGTGAAGACCTCAGCAGGCGAGTTGCGGGCGTTTTCTGCGGTCTGTACCCACCTGGAATGCACGGTGCAATACCGGGAAGCGCGGCAGGATATCTGGTGCGCCTGTCACAATGGTGTGTACGACCTAAATGGGAAGAATATCAGCGGTCCGCCGCCACGGCCCCTGGAGCCTCTCAAGTTGAACGTCCGGGGAGATCAGATCATCGTCATGAAAGGATAAGTAAGGTGACGGGAGTTCGGATTGCGGCCTGGCTCGAAGAGCGAATCGATCTCTGGCCGCTCAGGCATCTCATTCAGAAGAAGGTCATCCCTGTTCATCGCCATACCGTCTGGTACTACTTCGGCGGGATGACGCTCTTTCTCTTCGGGATTCAGGTGGCTACCGGGATCCTGCTGACCCTCTACTACCGGCCCAGCGGCGAAGAGGCGTACGAGAGTGTTCAATTTATCATGACCGAAGTCCAATTCGGTTGGCTTGTTCGCTCGATCCATAGCTGGTCGGCCAACCTGATGGTGCTGACAATGATGATCCACCTGTTCAGTGTGTACCTGACCCAGGCCTACCGAAAGCCGCGGGAGCTGACATGGGTGACCGGAATGTTGCTGTTCGGCATCGTTCTGTTCTTCGGCTTCAGCGGGTATCTGCTGCCCTGGAATGTTCTCGCGTATTTCGCCACTAAAGTCGGAACTGAGATCGCCGGGCAGTTCCCACTTGTGGGTCCTGTTCTGATGCGGCTCCTGCGGGGTAGCGACGAGGTCACGGGCGCGACGGTTTCCCGCTTTTACGGTATGCACATTGCCATCCTGCCGGCGCTCATCACCATGATCCTCGGCCTCCATCTGTTCCTGGTGCAGAAGCAGGGGATGAGCGTTCCCCCGGCCGTGGAGCGATCTCATGCGGGACGGCCGCTTCCGACCATGCCGTTTTTCCCTAATTTTCTGCTGCGAGACCTCTTTGGCTGGTTTGTCACCCTCGGGGTCTTAGCGGCATTAGCCGCGCTGTCCCCATGGGAGCTGGGACAAAAGGCCGATCCCTTCGCTCCGGCGCCTGCCGGCATTCGACCGGAATGGTACTTCGTCTTCATGTTTCAGAGCCTGAAGTATATCCCGGCGAAGATCGGTCCCTTTGAGGGTGAGGTCTTGGGAGTCCTGGGTTTCAGTCTGGGCGGGCTGTTACTTTTATTGGTCCCATTTCTGGACAAGAAGTCGGCATTGGGAGAGCCTAGTCCGCTCTTCCGATCGATCGGAATCGGCATTATTGCGTACATTGTGATATTTACCGTGCTTGGATATGTCGCGCCCGGCGCCAAATGAGGACGCCGTGAGGATGGCGCTGCGCGTTGTATGCTTCGGCCTCCTCCTGATCGCGGCCGGCCTGATTCGTGCCCCCTTCGCGGCGGCGGCGGATGCTTGCATCGACTGCCATATTGGATTAAGAGAGGAGCGCCTCAACCGTCCGGCTGTCAAGATTAAAGACGATTACCACCTGGCGAGGGGACTGGGCTGCCAGGGCTGTCACGGCGGTGATCAGACGGCGTTCGACAATAAAGCGCAGAGCCACAGTCCGGCCAAGGGATTTCTGGGCAAACCGAAGCGGCAGGCGATCCCTGAAACCTGCGGGAAGTGCCACAGCGATCCGGTCTATATGCGACAGTTCAATCCATCCATTCGGACAGACCAGGTGAAGGAATACTATACCAGTGTCCATGGCAAAAAGTTTCGCGAGGGAGATCAGAAGGTCGCCGTCTGTATCAGTTGCCATGACGTGCATGCGATCCGTGCCGTCAAAGACCAGATGGCTTGGACGCATCCTGTCAAGGTCGCTGAGACTTGTGGCCGATGCCACGGTAACGCTGAGTATATGAAAGCGTATAAAATCCCCACCGATCAGTTGGACAAGTACAAGCAGAGCTTCCATTACGAGATGTTGACCAAGAGGGGGGACCTCGCCTCCCCGACATGCAGTAGTTGCCACGGCAGTCACGGCGCCGCCCCTCCTGGTATCGATTCAGTGGCGAATATCTGTAGCCACTGTCATGTAGCGACGGCCGAGCTCTTCGCGAAGAGCCCGCACAAGCCGGCATTTGCCGAGCTGGGGATGCCGGCCTGCGTGACGTGCCATAGTAATCACGATGTCACGAAACCGTCAGATGCCATGCTGGCTGGTGGAGAAGGCACCCCGTGTGCCACATGCCACGAAGCGAACTCTCTACCCCTGAAGAAGGCCGCCGAATTACGAACCATGATTGAGAGTCTTTCAAGCCGGATCGATCAGGCGACGACGACCCTTACCAGGGCCGAGCAGGCAGGAATGGAGATCGGCTCTCCTCGATTCGAGCTGCTTGCGGCAAAAGAGTCCTTGATTAAGGCTAGAGCCGCGACGCATTCACTCGAGGTGGAACAGATCAAAACCGCTACCGACTCAGGGTTAGTCGTAGCCCAGAAGAGTCTTGAGAGCGGCCACGGTCTCCTGGCTGAGGTGCAGTTTCGCCGCAAGGGGCTGGCAGCCTCCATGCTGATCATTGTCGCGGTCCTGGTCGGCCTCTTCTTGAAGATCAGAGAAGTTGATCGGCGGAAAAGGTCCGGATGATCGTACGACCGGCATTGACATGATTGAGCGGAGTGATTATAGTTCAGAGATACGTGAAGCAAAGCGGATGGGTTCCTCAAGGCATCCGTGGGATATAGTCGTGAAGCTTAGCCAGATTCTTACGATTCGAGAAGATTGCCCGCGAAAAGGAGGAAGCATGAGATCAATGATCGGAAGGAGCGCGACGCTTACTCTGGCGTGCCTCCTCATCGTAAGCTTCACACCGACTCGCAGTCTGGCCCAGGCAAAGCCGAAGGTCCCCCCTCCCTTCACCTTTGAGCAGAAGACCACGAGTGAGGAGGGGAACCCGAGCCCAGGGAAGGTGACGTTCGATCACAATAAGCATATTGAAAAAGGCCAGAAGTGCCTGAACTGCCACGGTAAGGATAAACCTTTCAAGACCAAGATTGGGACCTCTCCGGACCTCACTATGAAGGCCTACAATGAAGGAAAGGCGTGCGGGACATGCCATAACGGGAAGGTGGCATTCTCCACAAAGGAGATGGGCAACTGCCTGAAATGCCATAAAGTCCCATCATAGCGCCGCACCTCTACAGCACCGAGACACAGCGACGAGAGTGTAGCGGGTGGCTGACATGAGGGTCCGCCTATTCGCCATGCCATTGTACGCTTGATAACGCGGAGCGTAGGTTGTGGAAAGGTGGCCGGAGGCCTTCTCCTTGTCTGGATTTTTCTGACGATAGCTCCGAATGCCTTTGCGGCCCTCTCGGGGTCGGCTTCCACTTCTGAGGAGTGTCTGGCCTGTCACAACGATCCCAACTTAAAAAAGGAGACCGGCGAGGGACGATACGCCTCGCTGTTTGTAGCGCCGGCCGATCTTGTTCAATCTGCGCACAAAGGGCTTGCCTGTACCGAATGCCATAATGACATCTCAGTAGTCCCTCACGCCGCAACGCCGCAGCCGGTCCGCTGCGGCGCATGCCATCGCAAACCCCATGAGACGGTTCCGAAGAGCGCTCATGCCAAACTGGGTAGCGACGGCCCCAGCGCCAATTGTATCGCCTGCCATGGCAGTCACCGAATCCAGAAGATAGCCGCGGATGGCAACGTCATCTGCGCGTCGTGTCATGGCCGTCAGGCAAAGCAAATGGCGGCCGGCATTCATGCCGGTAGCCGCGGGGAAAAAGCCCGGCACCTGCCTACCTGCGTCACCTGTCACACGGCCCATGCCGTCACATCCCACCGCGACCTCGCGTCACCTACCCATCGCTCACAGATTCACGATACCTGCGCCCGTTGCCATGCTGATCCGAAGGTCATCGCCCAAGAAGGGATCGTCAGACCGCGGGTCGTTGCGCTCTTTGCGCAAAGTATCCACGGCCAGGCCATCCTGCAGAAAGGCAATCTCGCTGCCGCAACCTGCACCGATTGCCATGGTACCCATGAGATCCGCCGAGCCGTCGATCCCGCCTCCGCTGTTTTTAAGCAGAACGTTGCCATCACCTGCAAGCGGTGCCACGCCGACGAGGCCGGTCAGTTTCAAGCCAGCGTTCATGGGAGGGCCGTCTCACGAGGGGTATTCGCGGCGCCGACATGTACGAATTGTCATGGGGAGCATGGGATCACCGCCACCCGCGCCCAGGGATCGCGAGTGGCGCCACTGACGGTCTCCAAGACCTGTGCTGCCTGTCACGAAGCGGCGCAGGTGGTCGAGGAGTTTGGCCTCGCGCCGCGCCGCGCCGGGACATTCTTCGAGAGCTTCCACGGCCTGGCGGTCAGAGGCGGATCGCCAGTGGTGGCCAACTGTGCAAGCTGTCACGGGACCCACAATATCCAGCCCTCGTCTGATCCTCGCTCGACCGTCAACCCGATGAATCTTTCGCGAACTTGCGGACAGTGCCACCGAGGCGCCGGCATGCAATTGGCCGGCTCCAGAATCCACGTAGCCCCCGGGTTCGGCGAGCACCCATGGGTGACCCTGGTCCGACGGATCTACCTTGTCATCATCTTTGTCGCCATCGGCGGGATGAGCCTGCACAACGGGCTTGACTTCCTGGCGCATCTGCGAGAGCGTTGGCGGGCAGAGGGCCGGAGGGAAGACGAACCCCGCGTACCTCCCGAGGTGGCACGCCGGCTCTTTGAGCGCTTCACACTCAATGAGCGGATTCAGCACTTCACGCTGTTTGTGACCTTCACGATCTTGGTCATTACCGGCTTTGCCCTGAAGTTTCCTGATGCGTGGTGGGCTCAGCCGCTGGTCTGGATGGAAAGCGGGTATGCCGTCCGAGCCTGGTCACATCGGATCGCCGGCGTGCTCATGACGCTGGCGGCAGGGTATCATCTGGCGTATCTGTTCGGAACGCAGCGCGGTCGGATTCAGTTCCGTCTGATGCAACCCTGCCGGCGGGATGTAGGCGAGGCGTGGGGAATGGTCGCCTTTAACCTGGGTCTGCGATCGCACCGACCCCGTTTTCACCGCTTTACGTACGTGGAGAAGCTGGAGTATTGGGCGGTCATATGGGGCACTGCTGTGATGGCCGGCACCGGATTTATCATGTGGCTCCAGACTGTTGTGCTGAAGCGCTGGCCCCTTCTGGTTATTGACCTGGCGAACGTCGTCCATTATTACGAGGCTTGGCTTGCAATGCTTGCTGTCCTGGTCTGGCACTTCTACAGCGTCATCTTCCGGCCTGATATCTACCCGATGAGTCGAGTGTGGCTGACGGGGACGATGACGGGAGAACAGATGGCCAAGGATCATCCTGCTGAGTTAGAGGAGACGCTCGCGGCAGAAACCGTAACAAGCTTAATGCCCGAAGATGAGATGACGGGACCGCGGGTAAGCTAAGGCGAGAGGATCCGATGACCGAACAGCCGCCCATCCGACGCCAACATGGGCCGACCTCCTGAAGGCTAACAAGATAATCGAGCAGGCCAAGTACCTCCCCCAATAAAGTGGACACCCACACCTAACAATGGAGGGGGGTCCAATGCGAGGCGTCAAGCGCTGTCAGGTGTCCACAGGACGGATGAAGAAGCATCGCTACAGCAATGAGTTCAAGG
>NZ_JAQUOY010000025.1 GCF_028716865.1 Candidatus Methylomirabilis sp.
CTCAAGGCGCTGCACGCGGTCGGACTGGCCGGCCGTGAGGATCACCACCCCAGTCAACTGTCCGGCGGCCAGCAGCAGCGGGTGGCGATCGCCCGAGCGCTCGTCAACGATCCGCAGATCATCCTGGCCGATGAGCCGACCGGCAACCTCGACTCCCGAACCAGTATCGAGATCATGGCAATCTTCCAGCGATTGAACCGTGAGGGGGGAATTACCGTAATTCTCGTCACCCACGAGCCGGATGTTGCCGCCTACGCGAAGCGCGTGCTCTCGTTCAAGGATGGGCGGCTGCTGAAGGATGAGCCGGTCCAGCAGTCGAGAATAGCACGGGAGGAGTTGCAGCAGACGTCGGCTGAGAGAGGCATAGGCGGCCCATGAATCTCCTGATCAATTTTACGATTGCCCTGAGAGCACTCAAGGTCAATAGGCTCCGCTCGGTCCTCACGATGCTGGGGATTATCATCGGGGTGGCCGCCGTGATCGCGATGGTGGCTGTCGGTTCCGGGGCCACCGCCCAAATCCAGGAACAGATCCGAAGTATCGGCAGTAACGTCATCATCGTGATGTCGGGGAGCATGACGAGCGGCGGGATCCGCGTCGGGGCAGGGTCGGTCCTGACGTTGTCGGAGGATGATGCCAAGGCTATTGTCAGCGAGTGCCCCGCGGTCGCGCTTGTGGCGCCCAGCAGCCGCGGAACTTCCCAGGTTGTCTTCGGCAACAACAACTGGTCTACGGTCATCCAAGGGACAACCCCGGAGTACCTACAAATCCGAGACTTCATGGTAGAGTCCGGGCGTCCGTTTACCTGGCGGGATGTGGATGGCTCTACGAAGGTAGCGCTGATCGGCCAGACTGTGGCGCTGAACCTGTTCGGCGGCACCGACGCGATCGGACAGATCATCCGTATCAAGAAGGTGCCATTTACCGTTCTGGGAGTCCTGGCTCCCAAGGGCCAATCAGCCTGGGGGCAGGATCAGGATGACGTCGTGATGATTCCGCTCTCCACGGCCAAAAAGAAGGTGTTGGGCGTGAGCCAAGCCAATGCCCGGTCGGTGGGGGCCATCATGGTTCAGGCTCGCGGCCCAATGCTGATGAAGGAGGCCGAGGAGCAGGTCGTCGCGCTGTTGCGGCAGCGACACCGTCTTCAACCGGAACAGGACAACGACTTTACCGTGCGCAATCTCACAGAGGTCTTTGCCGCTCAGGAGCAGTCGGCTCGAGTGATGGCGATCCTGCTGGGCGCCATCGCCTCAGTCTCGCTGGTGGTAGGCGGGATCGGGATTATGAATATCATGCTGGTATCCGTGACGGAACGGACCCGAGAGATCGGATTGCGGCTGGCAGTGGGCGCAAAGGCGCGGGACATCTTGACGCAGTTCCTCGTTGAGGCGGTCACCCTGTCGCTTATTGGCGGTCTGATCGGAATCGCGCTTGGTCTGGGAGCCTCGATCCTGGTCTCGTACCTCGCACAGTGGTCGACCCTGATCAGCGGAGGCGCCGTAATCATGGCCTTTGCGTTCTCCGCATTGGTGGGGATCGGGTTCGGCTACTACCCGGCCCGCAAGGCCGCCTTCCTCGACCCCATCGAGGCACTACGATATGAATAAAAAACAGCCATCAGCTTTCAGCTTCAAGCTGACGGCTGACGGCTGAACGCTGAATATGCGCGATCTTGGCTATGAGTTGTTCGAGACGACGGCGGATGTCGGAATCACGGCATGGGGCGAGACTCTGGAGGAGCTCTTTGCCAACGTCGCGAGAGGGATGTTTACGCTCATGGTCGAGGCCGGTACGGTACGCCCCGCAGGAGTTCTTTCTGTTGAGGCCAGAGGGATGGACCTTCCCTCCTTACTGGTTGCCTGGTTGAATGAGCTCTTATACCGCTGCGAGACTGAAGAATGGGCGCCGGCAGACGTGCGAGTGGTGACGGTAGAAGGCGGGCACGCGAGTGGAGAGCTGGCGGGAGAGCCGGCAGAGGCGGGACGTCATCAGTTCAAGGGTGTGGTAAAGGCCGCCACCTATCACCTCCTCGAATGTCACAAGGATGGCGATCGCTGGCGAGCCCGGGTAGTGTTTGATGTGTAGTCTTAGCGATGCACCGCTACGCCGACCTTAGCGCACCAGCGTTCGATGGGACAACGACTACAAAAGGGAGAAATCGGCCGGCAGAGGTTCTGACCGAATGGGACCAGCAGGTCGTTGTAATAGATCCAGTGCCGCTTCGGTAGTTTCAGCCGAAGGGCCATCTCGGTCTGATCGGGCGTCTTGGCGTCGACGTAGCCCCAGCGATTCGAGATCCGATGGACGTGCGTGTCGACGCAGATTCCCAGCTTTCTATAGCCGACCGTGACGACAAGGTTGGCGGTCTTCCGGCCAACGCCGGTAAGACTGAGGAGCGTCTCGATCGTATCGTGGACCCGCCCGCCGAATCGAGTGAGCAGGTCCTGGCAGACCTCCCGGATGGTTCGGGCCTTGGTCTTGTAGAAACTAACCGGGTAGATCGCCCGGGCAATCTGCAGCTCGCTGAGCGCGAGTATCGTATCGGGCCGATCGGCCAGCTTATACAGTCGCTCCGAGGCTTCACCCGTGACGTGATCCTTGGTCTGCTGGCTCAGGATGCAAGAGATCAAAACCCGAAACGGATCGCGGGACTCCTCGGCGATCTTGCCCACGACGGCAGGTTCCCATACGCTGACAGCGTTCCGGACCCGTTGTAAGACGTTAGCGATCTGCCGGTTGGTGAGCAATGGGCTGGTCGTGTTGGAAGGGAAATTTCACGGGGTCAGAAAGTTAGAGGTGGAAGCATCCTTGATGATCCGGATAACCTCTTCAGGATTGTGAGCCATCTTGAGTAGTGCGAGGTCGTCCGGCGTGATCTTCCCTTCATTCATGACGGGATCGCGGAGCCACTCCTGTAAGCCGTGCCAGTAGTGATTGCCTGCCAGGATGACCGGGAACGGCTTGATCTTTTTAGTCTGGATCAGCGTGATCGACTCGAACAACTCGTCCAGCGTACCGTAGCCGCCCGGCAGGATGACGAACGCGATGGAGTGCTTCACAAACATGACCTTCCGGACGAAGAAGTGCTGGAAATTCACAAGGTTGGTCAGATAACGGTTAGCTTCCTGCTCGTGAGGAAGCTCGATGTTCAGGCCGACTGAAACACCGCCGGCCTCGTAGGCGCCTTTGTTCGCCGCCTCCATGGCTCCAGGGCCCCCGCCGGTGATGACGGCATACCCGTGCTGAGCCAACAGGCGGCCGATCTGCTCGGCCATCGCGTAGGCGGGATCATCGGGTCCGATATGCGTCGATCCGAAGATAGAGACGGCCGGCGGAATCGTGGCGAGCATCTCCAGCCCGTCGACGAACTCTGCCACGACGCGGAAGATCATTCGGATGTCTTGCGCGGCCAGGCGATCAAGGACAAATGGGAATTTCATGCTGGGTCAGTTTCCTCCTTCACTATGTCTTAAAAAATAATTGTAACACATCAAATCATGACCAGATAGTGGCCCCTGCGTTCAAGCTTTGGCACCGAGGAGCGAGGTATGGTATGATTACACCCGATAAATTATCGGAGTGCGAGCTTAAGGAGAGATGATGCTTGATATCCGCTATCGAATCGATCGAATGAAGGCGTTGCATGCCCTGAGGGAAAGCGGCCTCACTGAGACCCAGGCGCAGCGGTTGGACGAACTGTACCAGGCGCGAGATGAGGACGGAATGCTTACTCTCCTGGAGGCTTCGACGCTGACCCCGCAAGCCAACAAGATGATCGACGTTCTCAGGCAGGCCAAGCTGGTTGGGGAGCGGCTAACTGAGCTGGGTCGAACCATTCCGCTTCCCCATGAGAAGATTCAGGAGCTTTACCCGCAGATCCGAGATATTAAGCTTGCATACGAGCGGTTAACCACGGAGGCCGAACGATTTATGACGCGGGTCTGAGGCGCTGACATCAGACTGGATCGAGAGGGTGGAGGAGGCCATGGAGACATCAGTTATTATCTACGGGAAGGATACCTGACCCTACACCTCGGCGGCCCGTGAGGAGTACGCCAGGCGGAAAGTCCCATTCACCTACCTCAATGTCAAGCAGGACCCGAAGGCGTTGGCACAGATGTTGGAGTTATCGAAAGGCTCGCGCGATGTCCCTGTTATTGTCGAGAAGGGCAAGGTGACCATCGGGTTTGGCGGCACCTGAGCGGTCTAGAGGCGCCAACGGTCGTTGGCTTCAATAAGGAAGAGGGATGAAACCTGAAATACGGCGCAACCTCAGTTACATTGGAGGGTTAGTTATGCTTTTAGCCTCCATGTTCGCGATGAGGTATGTTGCAAAGCTATTAATCTGGTTGGGTTAAACTTTCGCCTCAGATCCAGGCACCTCTCCAAAGTAGACCAATCCAACTAAAACTCACCCATCCGATTTCCCAGAATCCCCCCCCATTTCGATGTTGAAGGCAGATTCAAGCTGACCATCCACGCCCGGATCATTCTGGCCGTTGACGGTAGGCTGACGATAGAGCCGACACGGTATGGGGGCAGGTTGAGTCAATCGCTCGGAGGGCTTTGAAAGTTCGGGTTAGTGACTACCTACGCGTGCCGGAGCACATGTCGGCTCCCACCCCGCGGGTTAGACGGCAGGCGTTTCATAGAAGTCTGCCGAATTCATCTTTCGACAGTCCGGCGTCGCGCACGACACCGCCATCGTATAGGCATTTACCGGATTGTGGTGTGGAATGGTGAGGGTCCGGACACCGTAGGTCATGACGATATACTTGCCCTGCCGGATGACGCGAAAACCTCATGAGCGTACCTCCTCTTGCTGAGTATACCTCAAACGTGTGTTCGCCCCGCGATATCTTCGTCCCACAGATCCGGACGTTCGCGAATGAATCGCTGCATCAGCGAAATACACTCAGGATCATTAAGGACAACAACATCAATACCGTGATCGCGCAAAAATTCAACATTACCTGGAAAGTTTTGCTTTTCGCCAATGACCACTCTCTTGATTCCAAACTGGAGCACTGTGCCAGAGCACATCATGCAAGGGCTAAGCGTCGTATAGAGTGTAACGCCGTCATAGCGAGGGCGCCGACCAGCCTGCCGAAGGCAGTCCATCTCTCCGTGGGCGGTTGGATCGCCGTCTTGAACGCGACGGTTATGACCAACAGCAACAATTGCGCTGTTCTCCACCATTACGGCGCCAATCGGGAGTCCACCCTCATTGTATGATTTCCGAGCCTGCTCAAAGGCCACCCGAATGAATCTTTGATGAGTCTCGTGCTCATCTGCCATGAAATCTCCCCCTCACTGACAATTTTTACTTCTTCTGCGAATAGGAACATTCTATTTGATGGCAGCATGGTGTCAAGGTATTATCACCAACAAAGTCATGGCCTGATGGCTGAATGCTGATCGCTGATGGCTCTTTTTGGGGCAGCATCCCGTGCGCGGCATGGCCGCACCACGGCGGACGAAAAACCCCCTCAATCCTCCTTTATCAAAGGGGGAGCACGGAAGATTCGGCTGGAGTTGTCGGGTTACGCTGCGCTAACCCGACCTACGGCTGAGCGCCGATTGCTGAACGTTATTTTCCAAGGAAGAGAGATGGGGAAACTCAAGGCGATTATCTTTGACGTAGATGGAACGCTGGCCGAGACGGAGAGGAACGGGCATCTGGTGGCCTGTAACGAGGCGTTCGCGCAGATGGGGTTCGATATCCGCTGGAGCTGGGAGGAGTTCAAAGAGTTGCTGAAGATCCCCGGTAATGCCCGGCGGATGCGGCTGGCGCTTTCAACCAGGACCTCGCTCTCCGAGACCGACATTAACCGGATTGTGCCGGAGCTGTTTGCGCTGAAGAAGGAGTTGTATCTAAAGCGGGTTGATGCGCTGCCGCTTCTTCCCGGTGTGGCCCGGATCATCTACGAGGCGATCGATTGCGGTATTCGACTGGCGATCGTATCGGTTACCCACGAAGATCAGATCCTCGCGCTTCTGAGAGCGCAGATTCCTGAGGCGCTCGATGCCTTCGACCCAATTTTCGGCCAACAATCCGGCGAGAAGAACTCGGCCCTCTATGCCCGGTGCGCTGTGATGCTCGGATGCGATGCGTCGGAGATCCTGGTTATTGAGGATTCCGAGAGAGGGTTCAAGGCGGCCCATGAAGCCAGCTTACCGTGCGTCGTGGTCTATAATGAGTATACGCGCGGCCAGGACTTCACCGGCGCCGAACTTGTGGTCCGGAGCCTGGAGCATCTGAACCTCGATCTGCTGGAAAAGCTGTGCCTGGGCTGACCAAGACGCGCGCAATTGCATGTGCGGGATCGATCCTTGACATCGTCAAGGGCGATATGTAACTGTCTGCATGGCACATTACTGTCTGCCAGTGGAGTAGCGATGGTCATCGGAGTTCCGAAAGAGATCAAAGAAGCTGAGAGCCGGGTAGCGATCATACCGGCCGGCGTGCAGGCCCTGCGGGCGCATGGTCACCGGGTTCTAGTCCAGCGAGGGGCGGGGGTCGGCTCGGGCTTGCCGGACGAGGCTTATGCCAGGGCAGGGGCGGAGTTGGTGGACGATCCGAGCACGATCTATGGTGGGGCTGATCTCATCTACAAGGTTAAGGAACCCATCCCTCCAGAGTGCGAGATGCTCCGGGAAGGTCAGGTGCTGTTTACCTTCCTGCATCTGGCGCCCGCGCCTGAACTCACCAAGCGGCTGCTTGCGCGGCGGGTGGTAGCGGTGGCCTATGAGACTGTGCAGACGCCGGACGGCCGAAAGCCGTTGCTCGAACCGATGAGCGAGATCGCAGGACGGATGGCCGTCCACATCGGAGCGCACTATCTGGCCACCCCGCATGGCGGGCGGGGTGTACTGATCGGCGGAGTGCCCGGGGTTCCCCCCGCCACCGTGGTGATCCTGGGTGGCGGAACCGTCGGAGCTAATGCCGCGAAGGTGGCGGCGGGTATGGGCGCCTGGGTCTATCTGTTGGACGTGGACCAGGCCCGCATGCGCTACCTTGACGAGATCCTTCCCGAGAATGTGACGACCCTCATTTCAAATTCGATGAGCATCGAGGAGTGCGTGCGGCGGGCCGACATCCTGATCGGTGCCGTCTACATTTCCGGGGCCAGGGCCCCGAAGCTGGTGACCAGAGAGATGGTCACGCTCATGAAGCCGGGATCGGTCATCGTCGATGTAGCCATCGACCAGGGCGGCTGCATCGAGACCAGTCGCTCCACCTCTCATAGCGATCCCGTCTATGTCGTGGACGGTATCTTGCACTACTGTGTCGCCAACATGCCCGGCGCCTTCGCCAGGACCTCGACCTTTGCCCTCACCAACGTCACCCTTCCCTACGCGCTCCGGCTCGCCGACAGCGGGTGGCGCCGGGCCGTCCTGGAGTGCCCGCAGCTGTCGCTGGGATTGAACATCGCGCTCGGGCACGTCACCCATCCCGCTGTGGCCGACGCGCATGGCCTGGCCTACCTGCCGCCCCTGGAAGCGGCGAAGGCTTAGCGCGGGGCGATCACCCTTCCGTCTATGACCCTCCAGACAAACCGGTCCGATGTGGGCTCCCATGTGGCGGCTGTCTATAACGCCATGCTGGCGGAGTACGACCAGATCGAGGACCAGTTTTATTTCGCCGAATGTTATCAGGTATACAGAGAAACGGTCGAACGGATCATCTGCGAGAAGCCGGACGGGATGGCGCTGGACCTTGGGTGCGGGACGGGGAAACAGACGGTCCTGCTGGCGCGGCGGGCCGGGCGGGTGGTCGGAATCGACATCTCGGATCAGATGATCGAGGCGGCGCGGCGACGGTGCAATGGCCGGCCGAACGTCAGCCTTGTGACCGGCGACATCACGAAACTGCCGTTCGAAGATGGATGCGTCCAGGCCATGGTGGCCTATGGCGATGTCATCGGCCACAACTTCACGGCGGTTGATGTGGTACTGCGAGAGATGGTGCGAGTCTGCGCCCCGCGTGGGCTCATTTCGTTCGAGATCGATTCGAAGTGGTGTCCCGATCTGCTCTACCTGCCGAAGGAGCTGTGGCAGGCCGTGACGACTCGGGGCGGGCACCTGCGGGAGTGGAAAGAGATGCAGTTTAAGACCTTCACCTGGCCGGAGCTAACACGCCTCCTGCAGGCGCACGGGCTCAGGCTGGTGGAGGTCCGGAGCATGAACATCCTGACCATGCTGTTCCCTCCGTCACTGCTCTTTCGCCGGAGGCAGGAGGCCCATCTTTTCGATGCCCTCTTCCGCCGCGTGATGGCGCTCGATCTGACGCTGGGGAAGTTCCTGCGGTGCGGCTCCACCAGAATCGTGACGGTGGAGAAGCCGTAAGCGTCGCGGAGTGCGTGGTACCGTGAAGATCTAGGGAGTGCGCGGCGCGGGGAACGACAACAATCAGTCGTCCTTGTAAGCGGTTGGCTGGTGTGATTCGTTAACCCTCTTTCAATGCATATCCAATTGTATTTTGATGGCCTCTTCAATCCTCCGCATATCTTCTTCTGAGAGAAGGCCGGCACGTTTAAAAAGTCGTACCTTGCTTACAGTCGCCAGTTGATCAGCCATGGCCTTACTTTCCTTACCCTCAAACATTACCAATGCCTCGCTGGGGTACAGACGATCTGTCTTGCTGGTGAGAGGAACAACCTGAACTCGATTGAGGAACTTATTTGAAGCATCATTACTGACGATAACCGCAGGGCGCCTCTTTTTGATTTCTCCACTAATGGAAGGATCAAAATTAATCCACCAAACCTCACTCCGTTTCATGGGCTATGGCTTTGAAAGTGGTCTCTGCCCATTCCATGGCTTCCTTCTCCCGCTTGTTGTCTTTTGCCATTTGAGCATAGGCCGATTCGAGATTGGGGCGCACTACATGCGGACGCACGAGTGCTTCAACAAATTTGCTGATCTTGCGGGGACCTACGGTCTTGTAGAGACCCTTATAAACTTTCTCATCCACAGTTATTGTTAACTTTTTTTGCATGAAAATCCTCCGTTTACTATACGTGTACTATACGTATAGTATTTGGAGATGTCAACAACAAAGACCTTTCCAATATCTAAAGAGCATATCAAGATGGTGGCGAAGACTTGTAAGAATGCTCCAGATCACTGCCTCGTATCGATCGCTCTCGACACTCAAGATCTTCATCTCTCTCCGGCTAACTTAACTATTCATTGAGCCATCCTAGTCGGCTGCAAACGCGGGCAACTTCCTGAAACTGCTAGGCTACTCGGAACCCCATTGGCCAAAATATCAAACAGTTAGCCGGACGTGCCAAGAATTTCATGCTTGCCTATGGTCTCAAAGACTTCCGGGGCGATCCGGCTTATGGCGTCGTGCGTATCTGAGGCGCGCGGACCAGCACGTCGTATCGTGGATAGTTCTCGTTTTTTGACGGCACAGCGGCGGTTAAGCCGGCCGTCTCCTTGACGGTTGCTGTGACGGACTTCGGCGGTTGTGTCGAGACAAGACCAAAGACGTAGGTACTATTCCCATGGCCACCAGAGGCCCCAACGCAGATGGGAGAGTCGAAGCCCAATACGATCGTGTTGCCCAACCCGTGTGCGTGTTCGAGGCCTATCCTCCCCGGATCACTGCTCGTGACAACATAGATCAGATCTCCAGCCTTCCCATCGCCATCGTAATCGAGGGTATCGACAATGGGACCGAACTCAAGCGTCATAGACAGCAGACACGGTATGTGTTTGGTCGCAATGCCATCGACATCAACCATGGTCTCAACGGCTTTTTCAAGATCAATCCGGTACTCATACCCGTACAGACCGCTTGCCGGCGTGCCAGGCTTGCCGGCAAAGGTGCGGGACTCGAGAAAAGCCGTTCCCCCAGCCTTCATCGGGATAGGAGTGGTAATACTGTCGGTGACGGTCACCGTACAGGATGGATCGAAGATGCAGTAGACGGCTGAAGAGCTGACCTTGACGGTCTTGAGATGGATATCGTGCTTCGCGCATCCCGCCATGAAGACCACACCCAGCACCACACCGATGAAGACGGGCACCCTTCCGGTCATTTCTTGCTCCTCATTTCTCCCATGGTTACGCCTGGACGTCACGTATTCATCAACTTCTTGACGATCGGCTCACAGGCACTCAGCGGTTTCTTCGGTGCAGATTCTACCAAGGGCACTCCCCTGTAGCAAGCTGAAGTCCGACGGCGGAGGGGCTTCGAACTCCATCCATGCATCGGTTCTCGGATGGAACAGGCCGAGTATCCAGGGGCGTAGGAGGTGGCGCCCGCTGTCATGCGGCGATTTCGACGCGATTTCTGCCTCCCTGTTTCGCGTGATACAATGCCGCGTCCGCCGCTTGAAGCAACAGATCTTCCGTCTCGCCATGCTGCGGCCACATGGCGACGCCAAGTGAGAGCGTGATCGTATCCAGTTGCGTATTGCCAAAGCGGACCGCGAGCGATTGCACGCCGACACGTAACTGCTCCGCACGATCGCATACGGCGTCCAAGGACGCGCCGGGCAGAATCAGCGTGAACTCTTCGCCGCCGTATCGACACGCAATATCGTCGCCGCGCACGTGATGCTGCAAGAATTTGCCCAGCGCAGAGAGGACTGCGTCGCCGGCGTCGTGCCCGTGGGTGTCGTTGAGCTGCTTGAAATGGTCGATGTCCAACATCATCACGCCCAGCGTCGAACCGGTACGTGTGGCGCGCAGGATTTCGCGCGGCAGCGTCTCGTCCAGATAACGGCGATTGAACAGACCGGTCAACGAATCACGGATCGATTGCTGGCGCAGTGTCTCACGCAGGCGTAGGTTGCCGAGGGAGAGACTGAGGCTGCTGGCGACGGTCTCCGCCATGGTCAGGAAGGGCTGCTCCGCGATGCTCGTGGTGTCGCGCTCGGAGCGGTAGAGGTGCAGGATACCCAGCGCCTCGCCGTATGCCAGTAGGGGGAGGCATATCCACTCTCCCCCCTCGGCGGCAGGCGTATGACGGCACAACAGCTCGCCGCGACCGGCATGCACACAATGGGACTGGCCGCGCTGCAGCGCCCAACAGTCTGCAGACGTGAAGGCGGGGCTCAGGCAAGCCGACAGATCGCCCCATGCCGACGTCTGTTCCAGGAGGTCACGCGATGGCGAACGCACATACAGCGCGCCCGTGTCGTGATGGAACAGTTGCGGCAGATAGCGTTGCGTGACCCCATGCGCCTCCTCGATGCTGACGCTGCTTTGGATCAGGTCGGTCATTTCGCGCAGCAGGTGCAGTTCCGTCGTACGACGTTCCAGTTTGCGTACCGAGGCGGTGATTTCGGCGTGTGCGTCGCGGAGCGCGACCTCCGCGCGCTTGCGGTCGGTGTTATCGATAGCAATCGAGATAAAGCCCGTTACATTACCTCGCGAATCGCTCCAGGGCGCAAGCGACAGCGCAACGTCCAGCAGCGTGCCGTCTTTTGTCAGTCGCGTGGTCTCATGGCCGGTGACGACCTCGCCGGCGGCAAGCCGCTCACACAACGTATCAAATTCATCGCGCTTGTCGGGTGGAATCCCCGGTGCGGGGCGGTTCAGCACGTCCCGCTCAGTCCAGCCGTACAACCGTTCGGCGTCGAGACTCCACATCCGCACGACGCCGTTGAAGTTGAGCACCATACCCGCGATAGGCGCGCTGTTGACCAGCCTGCGTAGGGCTCGATTGCTTCCGGCAAGCGTCTGTTCCAGAGTGACCCGCGCGTCCATCGCGGCGACCAGATTGACGCGCATCTGTTCGAATGCGGCGGCCAATTCGCCGATTTCATCGGCGTATTCCACGGAGATTGGCTCGTCCAGCTCCTGCCGTCCCAGTCTGTATGTGGCAGCGCGCAGTTGATGGAGCGGCTTCGTGATCGACCGCGATGTTATCCAGCCGATGCCTGCAGCGACAGCCAACGCCAGGAGACCGATGATGATGAACCGGCGCGTCTGTTCTGCAGCGTACCGCATGTTGTGTTTGTAGGACGCGGTGTAATCCAACAGCAGCGCGCCTACGATCTTCCCATCACTGGCCTGGATCGGAACGACTATCTGGCGGATGCCGGCTGGATAGTCTGCGCTTCTTTCAACGAACGTGCGCACCACACCATCCTGGATGGTCAGCGCCACCTCATTGCCCTCATCATGCGTATACGTCGTCCCGAGATCTTTTGTGATCACGTCTGCAACAACCCGCTTACGCGAGTCCACGATCTCAATGTCCCGCTTCTGCACGCGCGCCAGTCTGTCCACCAACTCCTGCAGGTAAGCCGGTTGGTCAAAAAACAGGCCGGGCGTACCGGCGTTTTCATCCAGTTCGGCAACGCTCATGGCCAAATAGCGCGCGCTCTGCTCCGCGTCGGCTCTTATGGTCTGCTCAACCGCCCGCGTATACGCGACTGCGTACCAGATGCTCAACAACGCGAACAACAGCGTTGGCATGACAACACTGAGCGCCAGGCGCGGTACAATCCCGATGCGGCGCCACAGTGGCAGCGCGCCGGACCGGGGATGGGCGCGCTGAATGCGGGCGGCGTCGAGTTCGCGCCGGACCGCCGCAACCAGGCGCGTCGGCTGATCTTTACGAACATAATCGCGCGCGCCTGCTCTGATGACCTCAATCGCGGCCTCGTCGGACGCGGTGCCGGACACGAGGATGAACGGAATCGCTTTCCCGGTTAATCGCAGGAGCTTCAGCGCCGCCATGCCGTCGAAGGTGGGCAGGCGGTAGTCGGAGAGAATAACATCCCAGTCGGCGCGCGCCAGCTCCGCACGCATCTGCTCCGCAGTATCGACACGCACGGACGTGACGTCAAAGCCGCCATGCGTCAGCGCGCGCACCAGCAGTTCGGCGTCGACTTGGTCGTCTTCAACGAGCAGAACGCGCAAAGCGGTCGCTTGGGTCGATTGGGGACGGTGGACGTCCTGATCGGCAGGTGAAGGTGATCGATGTTCCATCTTCATGACTCCGAACTATTGACCGATTCGGCTCGGATACGTAGTGCCCGCAATGTTACAGAAATCATTAGCACTTCACATAATATAGTACATTTTATGAAAAAGTGGTCAGCAATGCCGAAAACGGTGATACGATCGCGCATGGAAATCGATGGGACAGTATACTGATCAGTAATGGCGCAGGTATCGCAGACTATCGCTTGGCACTGAACGTATTCGGCGGATCTTACCTTTTCGGTATACGGTGAATCGGGAAAAGATCTGAGCAGACTGGTGTCGATCTAGGATTCTGCGTGAAGCCGGCTTGTGAGGTCCGGCGGTAGCGGGGCTTCGAACTCCATCCATTCATCGGTCCTCGGGTGGAACAGGCCAAGTTTCCAGGCATGCAGGAGGTGCCGCTCTGCCTTAACCCCAACCCCTACTTTTCTTTCTCTTCGTCCCCCATACAGCTTATCGCCCACCACCGGGTGGCCGATGGCCGACAGGTGGACCCGGATCTGGTGGGTTCTGCCGGTGTGCGGCCGAAGCTCTAGCAGTGTCAGGCCGCCGAGTCGCCTTACTACCCGGTAGTTGGTCACCGCTTCTCGGCCTTTGCGTGTACGCACGGCCATCCGCTTCCGATCCTGTTCGTGACGACCGATGTCGGCCACGATTTGACCCTCAGGCTGCTTCACCTCACCATGCACCAGCGCGATGTAGGTCTTCTTGACCCGACGTCCTTTGAATTGGGTAGCGAGTGAGGCCATGGCCGTGTCAGTTTTGGCCACGACCATCACCCCGGATGTCTCTTTGTCGAGACGGTGAACGATCCCTGGCCGTCGCTCCTCGCCGATCCCGGGGAGATCCGGACAGTGATACAGGATGGCGTGGACCAGTGTGCCGGCTTGGTGTCCTGGGGCGGGATGCACGACCAGCCCAGCCGGCTTATTCAGAACCAGAAGGTCATCGTCTTCGTACAGGATGTCGAGGGGAATCGGTTCGGGGGTGAGGGTGGATGGCTGTGGCGGCGGGATCGAGAGGCTGATCTGCTGGCCCGGGTGGGCCGTGGCGCTCGCCTTCGGCTGGCGGCCATCGACCAGCACACGGCCGGCTTTGATGAGGCGCTGGATCTGTGATCGTGGGAGCCCTGTCGCGGTAGAGAGGTAGCGGTCCAGACGCTGGCCGCCGGCCGAGGCATCAGCGACGAGTTCGCGGACCTCATCGCTGCTCACGAGGCCGGTCCCCGATGACGCCCCCGACGTTCATCAAGGATCATCGTGAGCATCATCAGCGACACGCCGACAGTGATGCCGGAGTCCGCGACATTGAATGCAGGCCAGTGGTACTGGTAGTAGTGGACATCGATGAAGTCGACAACCATACCGATTCTCAACCGGTCCAACAGGTTGCCGACAGCACCACCAAGGATCAGGCTCAACCCAAGCGAGGCCAGCGGATGATCGTCAACTCTGCGATGTTGATAGTACAGAATGAACCCGATAGCCAGGAGAGAGATACCGATGAAGAAAGGGTTGCGAACGCCTGCGGCTTGGGCGGCCAGGAAGCCGAATGCCGCACCGGGGTTCAGGACATAGACGATTGCAAAGAAATCGGGGATCAGAGGAATGCTATGGCCGAGAGGCATTGCCGCCTGGATCAACAGCTTTGAGACCTGATCGAGCAGGATAATGGTGAGCACAACAGCGTAGAAACGCAATCCTCTACCCTAAACCCTATACCCTGTCTCTTCCAGGACGCCGGCGCAGCGGGTGCACACATCCGGATAAGCACCGGATTGGCCCACGCTTTCACTGTAGGTCCAACAGCGGGCGCACTTGACCCCCTCTGCTCGCCCTACCCGTACCTCAACCTTTTTTCCGGTCGTCTCCGTCCCCGCCAGACTCCCTACGCTCACGGCCGAGACGATGAACAGCATTGGTAGATCGGCCTCATACTGGGTAAGGATCGGCAGTAAGGCGGGCTCGACCAGGAGGTCAACCCGCGCCTCCAGTGATGTCCCGATGAGCTTGGCTTTGCGAGCAGCTTCAAGGGCTTTCAGCACCTCATCTCGAACGAACAGCAAGACGTCCCAGCGGGCTTCAAGGGTTTCGTCCAACAGATCGGACCGGACGAGCGGGAATTCGGTAAGGTGTACGCTCTCTACCTCGGCGCCCTGCTTGGGCATCACCTGCCAGACCTCATCGGCAGTGAAGGAGAGGACCGGGGCCATGAGTCTGACGAGCGCGTCAAGGATCTGATACATCGAGGTTTGGGCCGCGCGCCGGGCGCGAGAGCGGGGGGCAGAGGTGTAGACCCGATCCTTCAGGACATCCAGGTAAAAGGCCGAAAGATCCACGGCGCAGAAGTTATGCAGGCTATGGTAGAGGAGGTGAAACTCATAGTCCTCGTAGGCCCGGCGCAAGCGCTCAGTGAGCCGCCCTAGCCGGTGCAGGATGAACCGATCGATCTCATCGAGTTCGCTGAGCGGCAGCGCATCCTGAGCAGGCTGGAAGTCGGACAGGTTGCCGAGCAGATAGCGACAGGTGTTCCGGATTCGGCGGTATCCTTCAGCCAGCCGCTTCAAGATCTCCTCAGAGATCCGAATATCATCCCGGTAGTCCTCGGCCGCCACCCAGAGACGGAGGATCTCGGCGCCGTACCGCTCAATCACCTCTTGGGGGGCTACGACGTTGCCGAGGGATTTGGACATCTTCTTGCCCTCGCCATCCACCACAAAGCCGTGAGTCAGGACCGCCCGATATGGTGCGCGTCCCCTGGTTCCAACTGCGGTGAGCAGCGCGCTATGAAACCAGCCCCGATGCTGGTCGCTCCCCTCGAGGTACATGTCGGCAGGCCACCGTTGGTCAGGCCGGGTCTCGAGGACGGCCGCGTGGCTCACACCGGAATCGAACCAGACATCCAGAATGTCGCGTTCCTTTTCGAAGTCAGTCCTCTCACAGTTGGGACACGCGGTTCCGGGCGGAAGCAGGTCCGCTGCCGTCTGCGTGTACCAGAGGTCAGCCCCCGCACGTTCGATCATGGTCGCGACGTGCTCCGCCAGTCGCTGATCCGCCAGGATGTGGCCGCAATGCGCGCAGTAGAAGGCAACGATCGGGACCCCCCAGGCCCGTTGCCGCGAGATGCACCAGTCGGAGCGGTACGCGACCATGTTGCTGATCCTGTCCTCGCCCCAGGACGGGATCCATCGGACCTGCTTGATCTCTGCCAGGGCCTTGGCGCGGAGGCCGGTCTGCCCACCGCCCTCATCAGAGAGAACCGCCGCGTCCATGGAGATGAACCATTGCTCCGTTGCCCGGAAGATCGTCGGGTTCTTACACCGCCAGCAATGGGGATAAGAGTGTTCGATTCGCGCCTCCGATAGCAGGAGACCTTGACGCTTCAACTCGGCGATGATGGTGCTGTTGGCCTCCCAGATGTTCAGGCCGCCAACAAGCGGCAGATCCGCAACGAACCGCCCGGCAGCGTCGACGGGGTTATAGATTTCGAGACCGTAGCGGAGGCCGGTTTCGTAATCCTCAACCCCGTGTCCCGGTGCCGTGTGTACGCATCCCGTCCCCTGGTCCATGGTGACATAGTCGGCCAGCACGACCTGTGAGGATCGTTCGATCCAGGGGTGCCTGGCCGTGAGTCCTTCCAGCGCACGGCCAGGCAGTTCCTTAACGATCCGGCTTTCTTTCACTCTTGTCGCTGCAAGCGTCTCCTCCAACCGTTCTTTGGCAACGATAAACAACTCACCGGACGCTTCAACGATGACGTAGGGTGCATCCGGATGTACCGCAATGGCCAGATTCGCCGGCAGCGTCCAGGGCGTCGTCGTCCAGATCACGACGAACGATGGTGTACCCTGCAACACCGGCAGACGCTCCGCGGCATCCGGATTCAGAGGGAACTTGACGTAGATGGATGCAGATGTATGATCGCCGTACTCAACCTCAGCCTCGGCCAGGGCCGTCCGGCATGAGGCGCACCAGTGAACCGGCTTCTTTCCCTTGTAGGCAGCTCCCGTTGCAAATAATCTCCCCAACTCACGGACAATCGTCGCCTCGTACTTGTAATCCATGGTGAGATAAGGGTCCGACCAGTTGCCGAGCACCCCAAGACGTCTGAACTCCTCCCGCTGAATGTCGATGAATCTGGCGGCGTACTCGCGACAGAGCCGCCGCTTCTCGACCAGCGACACCTCCGCCTTCTTGCCGCCCAGGTTTTTATCGACCTGGTGTTCGATCGGGAGCCCGTGGCAATCCCATCCCGGGACATAGGCCGTATTGTAGCCGAACATCGACTTCGACTTGACGACGATATCCTTCAAGATCTTATTGAGCGCATGGCCGATGTGAATGTGGCCATTCGCGTAGGGGGGGCCGTCGTGGAGAATCCAGACCTGCCGATCAGCACGGACCTCGCGGAGCCGGCCATAGAGATCCACATCCTCCCACCGTTTGAGGATAGACGGCTCCAGCACAGGCAAATCCGCCTTCATCGGAAAGGTGGTCGTGGGCAGGTTGAGCGTCTCTTTGTAGTTCATCCCTAAACTCCAGGGTATAGGGTTTGGGGGTTTGGGTAAAAGACGCAGAGGATGAACTGAACCCTTTACCCTAAACCCTGTACTTCATAGCAGCGGCAGCGGGACCTGTCAAGGTTTCAGTGCAGCCTCAATACAGATAGCGATGCTTGTGAATGTTGAGCAGCAGCCCGACAGCCAGCATGTTCATCAACATGGAAGAACCCCCGTAGGAGAGCAGTGGGAGCGGGATACCAACCACCGGCATGATGCCGGTCACCATCCCGATGTTAATCACCACCTGCCACGCCATCATGCTCGCGATGCCGAAGCTCGTGACCATGGTGAACAGGTCGTGGGCATCCTTAGCGAGGCGCAGGCCCTTTGAAATAAGGTAGGCGTAGACCAGCAGCAGGCCTAGAGAGCCGATGAAGCCCCATTGCTCCGCCTGAGCGGCGAAGATGAAGTCGGTATGATTCGCCGGCAGGAAGTTGAGCTGACTCTGTGTGGCCGCCATCCATCCCTTTCCGATCAATCCCCCGGAGCCGACGGCAATCTTCGATTGGGCGACCTGATAGCCCACGCCCATGGGATCCATGTCAGGATTCACAAGCACGAGGATCCGATTCTTCTGGTAGTCATGCAGGAATCTCCAGAGAACAGGAGCGATGGCGGATCCGGCTACGCCGAGCAGAACGAAGTAGCGAATCTTCAGTCCCATCACCACCAGGATGCCGGTGGTGATTAAGAGCAGCATGATGGCGGTGCCAAGATCGGGTTGTCGCAGGACGAGGGCTGCCGGCAGGAGGGTCAGGAGGATCGGCAGGATAAAGGTCCGAGGCGCGCCCAGATCGTCCTTGTGATCTTCAAAGTAGCGGGCCAGCAGGATGATGAGTGACAGCTTCATGAACTCCGAGGGTTGAAATGCGAACGATCCGATGCTGAGCCATCGCTGGGCGCCCATACCGGCTCGGCCAATCAGGGCGGTCAGCAACAGGGCGGCGAGGAGCGCGCCATAGATGGAGTAGGCTAGGCGCCAGGTCGTCCGGTAGTGGAATCGGCAGAGCAGGATCATGGCGAAGAGCCCCATCACCATCCAGCTTGCCTGTTTGAGGTACAGCGACCTCCGGAGGAGGGAGGAGTGCATCCCGCTTGTACTGTAGATGATCAGCACGCTCATGGCGGCAAGCCCGGCAGCGGAGGCGGCTAATCGCCAGTCGAAGGTAGAAAGGATGCGGCGGTCGATCAACACAGAACAGGTACTCCCATCAGTCCCCTTCGCCCGGTTCCGGCTCAGCAGTCTGAACTGACCCTGGCTCCTTGGGGAGCTTAAACCACGCTTCCAGAAGGCTCTTCGCAATCGGTGCAGCCACTTGACCGCCGAACCCGCCATGCTCCACCACGACGGCAATGGCGATCTGTGGATCGTCTACGGGTGCGAAGGCTACGAACCAGGCATGGTCCCGTTGATCGCTTCTCTGCGGACCACCATTCTGAACGACCTGGGCCGTCCCCGTCTTGCCGGCTACCCTGAGCCCGGGGATCTTAGCGCGGCCCCCTGTTCCCTCGTTCACGACCGCCTGCATCCCCTCCCGGACGATAGCTAGGTTATCGGGGTCGATGTTCACCTTTCGGACAAGTTCAGGGCCGTACTCCTCAATCAATTCGCGATCCAGCGTTTCAACCTTTCGTACGACCCAGGGCCGATAGAGGGTCCCGCCGTTCGCAATGGCGGAGACCATCATCACCGCCTGCATCGGCGTCACGGTGACCATCCCTTGTCCGATCCCGGCCATCACGGTGTTGCCGGGATACCATCCACCAGACCCTCTGGTGTGATTCTGCTTGGGGATGATCCCTTTTGCCTCGTCGCCCAGCCCAAGCTCAGAAGGGGCGCCAAGCCCTAACTCCCGGGCAACACGGGTGATCTCCTCGATCCCGGTCTTGAGGGCGGTGTTATAGAAGTAGATGTTGCAGGAGTTGGCGATTGCCTGCTGAAGATTCAGCGTTCCGTGACCGCCCTGCTTCCAGTCATGGAAAAGGTTGGAGCCGAGGCTGAAGGTGCCGTTACAGGTAAACTTTGTCTCGGGAGTGATGGCGCCCTTTTCGAGGGCGGCCAGCGCGGTCACCAGCTTGAAGATGGAACCGGGCGCGTACTGGGCCTGGAGCCCTTTATTCTGCATGGGATGATGAGGGTTCGAGGCGAGCGTTCGCCACTGCTCCGGAGTCATACGCTGAGAGAACTGGTTTGGGTCGTACGATGGCTGGCTCACCATGGCCAGAATCTCACCGGTAGACGGATGGATGGCGATGAGTGCGCCGCTGCGGCCCTGAAAAGACTCCTCCGCGATACGCTGCAGCCGATTATCGAGGGTAAGGTGCAGATTAAACCCGGACTGTGGTTCAACCCGCTGGATCAGCCGACTGACTTTTCCGAGCGCGTCCACCTCCACCTGTTCACCGCCGTCGACGCCCCGTATGAACGCGTCGTATCGCCGCTCGACTCCGGCCTGCCCCATCGTCTCACCGGGGCGGAAATCCCGGAACTCCTTAGACTTGATCTGCGCATGGCTCACCTCGGTCACGTAGCCCAGCAGGGTGGCGGCTGACCCGCCCTTGGGATAGGCGCGCACCGGTTTGACTCGGAGGCTGACTCCCGGAAGATCGATCTTTTGTTCCTCGATGGCCGTGACGGTTCGCTCATCTACACCTTTGCGCAGTAGCACGGGTTCGAACTGCGAGCCCTGCCTTTGCGAGATGCGCTGCCTCAGCTCGTCCGGTGAGGACTGGAGGATCTCGGCAAGGCGGCGCGTGGTTTCCTCGACATCAGGCATATCCTCCGGTGTCGCATAGAGGTCGAACGACGCCAGATTTTCCACCATGAGCTCTCCGTTTCGATCGAGAATGAGCCCACGGGGCGCCTCGACCGGCCGCAGCCGCAGGCGATTATTGAGGGAGAGGAGGAGCATTCGCTCGCCTTCCAGGATCTGCAACGCCCAGAGACGGAGCAGCACGATCAGGATAGCTGCGGAGATCAGAAAGGCTGCAACCCTGATCCGTTTCTGGAAGGGGGCATAGGGGTTCGAGGTGTCGCGTTCCCTGCTCATCGATTCAGATCCCCGGCGGTCCGCGGCCTCAGCATGGCGAGCAGCCCGGTTCCGAGCATCGCGGTGTAGAGTGCTCCCGGCAGCGCGGTCCACAGAAGGGCGGAGGCCAACGGGCGGGGCGCATGAAAGAAGCGGAGGAGCAGGAGGGTGATGAGCCCGGATAACAGGCCGGCCAGACAGAGCAGCGCAAATCGTCCGGCCAACTGGGTCGTCTTCACCTGCCGACTTAATCGGCTCACCAGGAAGCCGATCAGACTCAATGTGAACGCATTGAGGCCAAGGGGGGCGCCCGAAAGAGAGTCCTGGTACAGCCCGATCAGGAAGCCGGCGGCGGCTGCCGGCTCCGGCCCTACCGAGAGGCTCAGCCCGAGAAGAAGGATCAGAAACAGGTCCGGCGCAATGCCGCCGATGGTGAGAAGGGGGACGATGGCGGTCTGAAGGAGGCAGACGCTGAAGAGCGCGAGCAGGAACGTAATCATGGCGGGGGTTCCTCACCTGCCCATGACTGGTTGCTCGAAGGCGGCCGTTTCAGGACCATCACGTCTTCCAGACGCGAGAAGTCGGCATGAGGCTGCGCCTCGATCAATTGAAACAGGGTCCCGTTCGTCGGCCGGCTCGATCGTACGACCTTACCCACCGGGATGCCTTTTGGAAAGATGCCGCCCATGCCCGAGGTAATGATCCGGTCGCCGACGGCTACGTCGGCCATCAGAGGGAGATACTTGATCTGGAGCGCCCCCCCTTGGCTTCCCGCCGCGACCCCGATGACGCGGCTTCGCTGGATGAGGGCGCCCACGGCACTTTCCGGATCGGTAATGAGCTGTACCCGAGCCGTGAACGGCGTCACATCCACCACTCTCCCCACCAGCCCTTCGGTGGTCACGACCACCATATGGCGCTGGATCCCCCGATCCGCCCCCCTATCGATCAGGATCGTTCTGAACCAGTTTGTGGCGTCCTTTCCGATCACCTTGGCGACGACCGTCTCCGTGCCCACTCGGTTGCTCATCTGGAGGAGTCGACTCAAGCGCGCGTGTTCCAAGGCCGTCTCGTGCAACTCGCCCACCTCGGTTTGGAGTTGTCGAATCTCCTCCTTCAAGAGCTGATTGTCGCGACGGACCCGGCGGAGATCGACGTACTCATTCCAGAGTGTAGCGGTCAGGTCGAAGCTCTTCGTGGCAAGTCGAAGAAATGGGGAGATGGAGGTGAGGAGGATCTGCTTCGTGAAAAGGGCGACAGAGTTGCCGCTGCGCGCCTGTAACGTCATCAGCACGAAAGCCAGGAGCAGGGCAGCCGGAAGGACGAGCGCCCGTCGATATCGAAGCAACAGCCGAGTCATGCCTATCTGTGCTGCCTATGGAACTGCGGGGAGAAGCGGAGTGTGCGCAACCACGATCACACGATCGGCAGGCCTCCGGGCAGACCGCATTTATGCCTCGAGGCACACCCTCTTAAGAAGATCCAACTCGTCCAGCGCCCTTCCTGTTCCGAGCACGACACACGAGAGCGGGTCTTCAGCCACCCGTACCTTGAGGTGGGTCTCATGGGAGATCAGCAGATCAAGGCCGTGCAGCAGGGCCCCGCCGCCGGCCATCACGATCCCCTTGTCTGCGATGTCGGCGGCCAGCTCCGGCGGTGTCCGTTCCAAGGCTGTTCGGACCGCGTCCACAATGGCATAGATCGGATCGTGGAGGGCCTCTCGGATGTCACTGTCGCTGATGGTAATCGTCTTCGGGATGCCGGCAATCAGGTCGCGCCCTTTGATCTCAATCTTGCGCGGTTCGTCGAACGGAAACGCCGAGCCGATCTGGATCTTCACGCTCTCTGCGGTCCGTTCTCCCACAAGCAGGTTATACTTCCGCTTCAGGTACTGGACAATCGCCTCATCCATCTCGTCTCCGGCAATCCTGACCGACTGGGCGTACACGATCCCGGCCAGAGAGATGACGGCCACCTCGGTCGTTCCTCCCCCGATGTCGATGATCATGCTGCCCACGGGGTCTTGAATCGGGAGTCCGGCCCCGATTGCCGCGGCCATAGGCTCTTCCATCAGGTACACCTCGCGCGCTCCGGCCTGCTCCGCAGCATCGCGGATGGCGCGCCTCTCGACCTGGGTGATGCCGGAGGGGACGCCGATTACGATTCGGGGACGGACGAGGGTCTTCCGGTTATGGATCTTGACGATAAAATGCTTGATCATCGACTCGGTAATATCGAAGTCGGCGATGACACCGTCCTTCAACGGGCGAATTGCGACAATGCTGCCGGGGGTTCGGCCGAGCATTTCTTTGGCATCGCGTCCTACCTGCAGGACCATATTGGTCCCCTTCTTGATCGCCACCACCGACGGCTCGCTGAGGACAATCCCCTTCCCCTTCACGTAGATAACCGTGTTGGCGGTGCCAAGGTCGATGGCCAGATCATTAGAGAACATGCCAAAAAACCAATCGAAAATCATTGATAGCTCCTCATGCTGACTTGCAATGCCCCAGCGAGGGAGAAGGGTACTTTATTGAGAATTTTTTAAGTGTAGAATAGAAGCATGGGGAATACAAGAAGTTTCTGGGTCGCAAACCAGCTCGAAAAATAAATAGGGTTGCGCCGCTTGTCACAATGCGATAGCATAAAAAATATTTAGTTACATGAACGTGTTGGTGTCGGAAACTCCGGTGGAGGGGACTGTGCTGAAGCGAATGCGAAGTTATACCAAGGCGCTAAGCGTGACTTTGTGGCTGGTGATCTTTGCCTTTATTGGAACCACCTTCCTTGTCTGGGGATTCCGTTCCGCATCGGGCCCTGGTGGGCTGGACCCCATCGCTGCCGTCGAGGGTGAGAAAATCCCATACGCGGAGTATCAGCAGGCCTACCAGCGTAAGTATCGGCAGTACCAAGAGTCGTTGGGAGACAAGTTTGATGAAAAGATCCTCGAACGATTGAACCTGAAAGCGCAGGTTGTAGAAGGGCTGATCGGACGTCGCCTGTTACTTCACGAGGCAAGACGATTGGGTATTGTGATCAGCCCGGATGAACTGGCAGCAGAGATCACGGCCATCCCCGCCTTCAGCGATGCAACGGGTTTCAAGCAGGACCGATATATCCGAGCCCTTCAATCGGTGCGCCTGACCCCTGAGAAGTTCGAGGAAGGCCTGCGCGAGGACCTGTTGATTCGTAAGGTCGAAGAGTGGGTGAAGGGAGCGGTGCATCTCCTCCCGGATGAGGCGCGGGAAGCGTTTCGCTTTAACCGAGCTTCCGTGAAAGTCGAGTATATGTTGTTCTCTGATCCGAAGGTACAACAGGCCACTATTCAGAAAGTTGCCGGACTGGCTAAGGACAAGAAACCCTGGGAGGAGATCGTCAAGGCGTCCGGGCTCAAGCCGCTTATCAGCGATTTCTTCTCATGGAATCGCGACCTCCCGCAGGTGCCGGACCAGGAGAGGTTTAAAGAGGCCTCGTTGGCAATGGAGCGGGGGGCAATCAGCCAGGTCATCCAGGGTCCGAAGGCGAGCTATCTCCTCCGAGTCATCGATCGAAAAGATCCGGGTCCCGCAGACTTCGAACGCGAGCAAGCTCAATTCAGCAATGGGCTTTTGGGAAGGAAGCGGGAGCAGGTATTTGCGGACTGGGTACACCAGGTGCGGGGACGGGCCAAGGTGAAGATCGAGACGGCCAACCTCTGAGTGCCGCATGGCAGCAGCGAGGATTCCGACAGCATCCTGAGGCGTCTGTAGTAACATCACCCCCTTCGACGCAGTAGCAGCAGATAGCCTTTCTCTTCTTAGCGGTAACCCTCTTCCTCCCCGCATGCAGTGACGCCTCGGCCCCCAACACGATTGCTTCTCTCAGTTGCTAAAGTTGACGGGGTCTGGCGAATCACTAACTTCAGTGACGTTGACACCTGATCTCCGATCCTGACAGGTATACCTTACAGCGACTACGGCTTAGCAAGTAATTCACGCCTTCGATCCGAAAGAGGATACCCGCCTCCTTTATTGAACATCAACCCCTTGAAAGGGTGTGACAAATGTGTTCCCGAATGCGTCATAGATTACCATCAGCCACTTGAATCGTCCGGGCGCAAGCGATCCAGCGTCTATCTGGATAAAGAAATCCGTTCGGTCGGATGGGGCCATAACGCCACCTACGAAGAAACCGCCCGCTACCAGCCGTCCCTTTGAATCAAAAAGATAGAGTTGCAAGTTTACCGCAGTTCCTGTAAGGCCGGATTCAAGCAAAACAGCATTAAATTCGATTGCCTCTGCTGCCGAGAAGCTCAGGCGTGACGCCTCTAGTGCCTCTCCAAGGCTTCCGGTCGTCGGAGGGGCTGTAAATGCTGCGGTGACCTCCCGCAAGAAGGTTGGAATGGACTGGGCAGACTGACTGCGGATCGATTTGCCCCCATCACCAGCGACCGCCGATCTCGCCCCGGCGACAGAAGGCGACTCCGCGAAGACGGAAGTGATCGCAATCGACCAAACAAAGAGCGCCCACACTATAACGACACCCAGCATCAACCGTTGCCTCATCGAACTCCCTCCTACCCAAAAGGAAACTACGTCTACCCAGGTAATCGTTACTGATTACTTCTTATGGTCTTACTTAAAGCTACGGCGGGTCAGCCCTGGGGGTTACGCGCATCCCTCGTTCCACCACTTTTCCATCGTAAGATCTGCTCAGCAAATCCGACAGTGGGATGATCCGGAGGTTTACCTGGCCCAGTTGATTCCGTTAAATGTATGGTGTGCTGCTCAGTGTAGCAGGACCAGCGGGAGACGCCGCATAATCTCAAGTAGCCCGAAAGCACTTGCCTTCTCACACTCGATAACAGTAGAATTTTTGGCAGGATTCTGCATTCGGGGGCAGTATATCTTGCTGTTGCTCATCCTGATCGTAACATCGAGCGAAGTCGAGGACCTTATGTTGTGCAACATTCTCTCAACGCAAGGAAGGTTCACCTATGACACACGTGCTGCTGTATCCACTCTTGGGCCTGGTAGCGGGAATCTTCAGCGGGCTGATCGGCATCGGCGGAGGAATCATTATTGTCCCCGCGTTGGTCTTTTTATTCGGCCTATCACAGCATGAAGCCCAAGGCACGACGTTAGCGCTACTGGTGCCGCCCATCGGCCTCTTGGCTGCCTGGACGTATTACAAAGAAGGGTATGTGGATCTTAAAATAGCTAGTCTGATATGTCTGGGTTTCTTCTTGGGAGGGTTACTGGGCGCCAGACTTGCGACGAGCCTGTCCAACTCAGTGTTGGAGAAGGTGTTCGGGGTAGCCTTACTTCTCGTGTCGCTCAAGATGTTGCTGACCAGATAACGGTCTGGTGTGTAAGGAGTTGTCCTGAACCTTCCAATCTGTGCCGTGACCCACCTCGCATCGCTCTTCCCCGCGCTGAGAGCATACCGTCGTCATCCATCCGCCACTTGTCGCGTCCCAATTGCAGTGTCGTGAGTATTCAATCCCTTTACATTCCGTTCGTGGTGAGCTGGTCGAGCCATGAACGACACTGGCCCCCCTTTTCCGTAGGCCCATTGCTTCTTGATGCCAATCAGCAGCTATGTCAGATGGAAGAGGGTGATCTCCGGAGGGGCGTTGACGCGGACGGGGGTCCCGGTAGTCCCAAGGCCACGGTTGACATACAGGTGGGAATTCCTGAGGCGGTATAGACCCTCGGGGTAAGGGCTCAGCAGGTGAGCAGGGCTGATACTCAGCCCGAGCACACTCACCTTGACCTGTCCCCCGTGGTAATGGCCGGACAAGGTGAGGGTGATGTTGCGAGCGGCAGCCCGCGGAAAGATCTCAGGTCGATGAGACAGCAGGATTGTTGGAAGCGTCGGATTCAGGCCATCCAGCGCTCGGCCAAGATTGGGCCGGCCGACGCGCAGATCGTCGATCCCCGCAATCGCAATGGAGCCGCGATCGATCTCCAGGATCTGATGGGAATTGTGTAGAATCGAGATTCCCGCTCCTTCGAAGGCGGTGATGATCTTTTCGGGCTCTCCGTACCAATGTTCATGGTTTCCAAGGACGGCGAAACTTCCGTACCGGCTCTCTACTCGCGCCATCTCCTTGATGCAGGGGGGCAGGTCGACTGCCGAGTTGGCGATAAAATCCCCCGTGAGTACGAACAGGTCAGGCCCAAGCTGCCGGATCGCCTCGGCATAATGGCGCATCTGGTCGGGGGTCATAAAGAGGCCGGAGTGGATGTCAGAGACCTGGACCACCTTCAGCGGGGGATCAAAGGGATGGGATGAACTGAGCGAGAGATGTACCTCCTCAATCCCCCATCCATTGCTTGCATAGGACGCCCCATAGCCCGAGACTAAGATGGGCGCCGCGGTCAGCGCGCCCAGCGAGGTCTGCATAAACATCCTGCGCGAGGGATCAAGCGGTAGCGCTGATGCCTCGTTCTGTTGAACCACCTTGGCACGGATTAATCTGGCGCAGTAGCCGGTAAGGTCAGCCAGAAGCAGCAACAGAAATGAGAACAGCGATCCGAAGCTCCAGATGGCGGTTGGATAGATGAAGAGATACAGGATCAGCGGAGACGGGTGCTCCAAGGGGGCCCATCGAGAGAGGAAAGCGATATAGATGATTAATGTTGAGACGAAGAACCCGATCAGGGCGAGACGGAGCAGCTTCTTACGCCGGAGGCTCCACCGAGATTGTTGCAACGCCCGATCCCCTCTTACGAAGAGATAGAGCTGAGATGCGACCAGCATCCCAAGGATGATCGACCGGAACAGTATAACTGGTATGAATAGGGGCATCGTTTGGCGGAGGTCCACACAGGAGAAGGTGGACTTGAAAACCCAATGATGATAATAGATTGCCGTGATCCTCGCAAGGGTTCTTTTTTCCACATTATCGGGAGGCAGGTTGAATGCAGATCGAACCTGATGTGAGTAAGGCGAAGGAGATCCGCCCTTCGGTCTCTGCGGTGATCCTCAACGAGCGGCGTGAGCTATTGTTACAGCGACGATCTGACAACGGTCAATGGGGCCTACCCGGCGGCTCAGTGGAGATTGGCGAGTCTGTGACCGTGGCGATCCGGAGGGAGGTACAGGAGGAGACCGGCCTCCTGGTCGAAGTAGTGCGGCTCGTCGGTGTCTATTCAGATCCGAAGCTCCAGGTTGTGCGATACCCTGATGGACGTGTGATTCACTACATTAACACCTGCTTTGAGTGCAGGACCGTCGGGGGTCGGTTACAGACCTCTCCAGAAACCTTGGAGTTGGCCTATTTCGAGCCTGCGGCCTTGCCGCTGGCACTCGTGCCGCCGCACAGGATTCGGATCGCCGATGCCTTGTGCTGGCAGACTCCGGCAGTCATCCGATAGCGAGGTGTATGTGGGGGCCGGTTTGGATGAGGCTTCTTTGGGTTGGAACGAGATAGCGATAGCCGGCCCAATGACGTGGAAGGGGTAGCGCATGGCCACGAAAGAGGCTCTATGCTACATTGAGCTCCCCCGGTTGTATGGCTATAAGGAGATGGTCCCTGAGGTGGAGGCGGCAAGGGCCGAGGCGATGCAGTTGCAACGAGGCTAATCAGCATGACGAACGTGCTCATCCGACCGACATCCTTTGACTGGAACCCGGCTCTCGAACTGCGGCTAGCGGGGATCGATGGGGGGATGATCTTTTATGCGGTAACCGGCGAGGGGCCCCCGGTGCTCTTGCTCCACGGATTTGGAGGAGAGATCTGGATGTGGGAAAGGCAGGTGGCGGCGCTGTCCAAGCGATACCGCCTGTACATCCCCGATCTCCTCGGGTACGGCTATTCGGATCGACCGAAGATTGACTACACGCCGTCGTTTTTCATTGAAATGATCAAGCAGTTTATGGATCAGCTCGGCGTGAGCGGTGCCAGCCTGATCGGCAACTCAATGGGGGCAGGGATCGCTTGGGCGTTCGCCCTCGCGCACCCCGAGCGAGTTGATAAGCTTGTTCTGATTGATGGCATCCCCCCACAGGTGGTTCCCGCGGTTCGAAATCGCCTTTTGCGCTGGTTCCTCGCGATGCGGCACATCCCCCTCTTGACTTACCTGGTCGTTGCATTGCGGACTCGCCGCATGGTGCGAGTGGCACTCACACAGGCCGTGTATCACGATCGGTTGATCACCGACGCAGTGGTGGAACGACAATACCGGATCGGCCACATTGCAGGGACCGCCAGGGCCATCGCCTCTACGGTGCGCTACGCTGATGAGGTGGCTCGATATGCCGGAGCGCTGGAGACCTTGCGCAAGCCGACCCTGATTATCTGGGGTGAACAGGACGAACTATTCCCTGTGGCGGTTGGTGAGCAGCTCCACGCTTCAATTCGGGATTCCGAGTTGGTTGTCATCGAGGGCAGCGGTCACATGCCGATGTGGGAAAAGCCCGACGAAACCAACCAGGCGATCCTGGAGTTTCTTGGCCGTGAGTGACGAACACAACTCTGCTGCGTGTGGCTAACGCCGGCGTCCAGTGGGTCGTCGCCGGTCGCGGAGCGGTGGGAGGTCGAGCCGTTGCTTGGCCCAGAGAATGCCGACGATGCTCTTGGCATCCACGATCTTGTGTGCCAGGACCCAGCGGTAGGCCTGTTCGAATGGGATCGCATGAACTTCCAGGAACTCGGTGGTGTCGTGGCGGAGATCCCGGCCTGCCGTGAGTCCTTGAGCCAGAAAAAGCTGGATAGACCCGGTGGAGAAGCCAACGGCGGAATAGAAGGTGCAGAGCTTGAGCAGCCGACGTGGACGAAGCCCAATCTCCTCCTCGCACTCCCGCCTGGCGGTGGTGACCGGGCGTTCGCCGTGATCGATAATGCCGGCCGGGATCTCGTAGATGGCTCGCTGGATGGCCGGCCGATACTGTCGAACCAGGTAGATCCGGCCGTCGTCATCGATCGGTACGATTGCGACGGCGTTCGGAGGACGAACGATGTCCCGGATCGCCTGTCGCCCATCCGGAAGGACGACCGTCTGTTGCTCAGTTGAAAGATATGCCCCCGCGTAGACCACTTGGGTGCCGAGGACGTGTTCGATGAGTTTCATAGCTCCTCCAGCGACGATTGAGCCTGTCGAGGAGAGGATAGAGACCTTGCAGGCCACTGTCAACGCCGACTTTACGGTGTTTCGATTTCCCAGCCACTCCTCATTGGATCGGGTCGGCTGACAGGGTATGCTACGTCAGGGGGGAAACCGGATAAAGAAACGGTGCATCCATGGTTCGAAGGAATAGCACGCTACGTGAAGAGCTCGTGAGGCACTTCTCGGCGAAGCGCGAACCGCTACGGCGAGAGTGGCTTCGTCAGATGAAGGCAAAAGACCTGTTGGAGGGCCTGACCCTTCAGGAGATTGAGACCGAATCCGGCATGGTCTGTACCATGTATCTGGACTGCCTAGAAACCGGGGAATACGATACAGCCCTGGCCTATGCCCGTTCCAGAGTGACACAGGGCGTGTTTGGAGGGCAGACTCCGGAGCAGATCATGGATCGCCTGGCGCTGCTGCATGATGTGTGCAGGAAATCCCTTTTCAGGAGATATCGGGGTGAGGTGGATCGGCTGGCGAAGCTCCTCGATCTCTACGCCCCCGTGGTCAATCGCCTCCAGACGGTAATTGTGTTCGCCTTTGTGGAGGAGAGGGAGAGGATGGACAGGCGAGAGATGAGCCAGCTTCGGATGCTTGTGAAGGCAGGCATGATCCTCAGCGCGAAGCTCTCTCTTGAGGATGTCTTGCAGCGCATCGCCAACATGGCCTGCAAGCTGACGAACGCTCGCTATGCGGCCCTCGGCGTCTTGGACGGCAAGGGCGGTCTCAGTCGCTTCATCACGGCGGGTGTCAACGAGACCACCAGGCAGGCCATAGGTTCGCCACCGTGTGGGAAGGGGATCCTGGCGGTGCTTATGCGGGAGGTGAAGCCCCTGCGCCTGAAGAACCTGACAGAGGATCCTCGCGCGCACGGGTTCCCACCTCACCATCCTCCGATGAACTCCTTTCTGGGTGTGCCTGTCATCTCAAAGGGAAAAGTCCTTGGGAACCTTTACGTCACGGAGAAGCAGGGTGCCGACGAGTTCAGCGAAGAGGATGAGACCCTGGCTATGACGCTGGCTGCTCAGGCTGCGATAGCGCTCGAGAACGCCAATCTGTACGAGGAGTTGCGACGCTCGTACGATGAACTGAAACAGTCGCAGCAGTTGCTGGTGCGGCAAGAGAAGCTCGCCTCGCTTGGTCGATTAGCCGCCGGACTGGCCCATGAACTGAACAATCCCCTCTCCTCGGTGGCCGGCTTTGCTGAGGCCCTTCAGCGGCGTGTCGAGACGGAGGAGATCAGTGACCCCTCCGCCCTTGCAGAGGTGGGGCAGTATGTCACGATGATCCAGAATGAAGTGACCCGCGCAGCGGCGATTGTCCGCCGCCTGCTCGATTTCGCCCGGCAGCGCGAGCCCGCCTTCAGCCTGGTGGATGTCTATGACGTCGTGTTGAACGCGGTATCGTTTGTGGAGCGGCAAGCCAGCCTCGAAAATCAGCAGATTGTCGTAACCCCATTCCCGGAAGGGAGCGTGGTCCGGGCCGATGCTCAGATGCTTCAGCAGGTCTTCCTCAACCTTCTGACAAATGCGCTCGATGCCATCGAGAGTGGCGGGGAGATTCGCATAGACGCGCATCACCGTCGAGAGACCATTGAGCCGGCCTTCGAACAGAAATGGCTCGATGTGTCCGTGTCCGATACGGGTAGCGGGATCTCGCCGGAGAACCTTTTGAGGGTCTTTGATCCGTTCTTTACAACTAAGGAGGTAGGTAAAGGGACGGGCCTTGGTCTTGCTATTAGCCAGAGCATCGTCGAGCAGCACAAAGGCAGCATCGAGGTGCGAAGCGAGGGGATCGGCAAGGGGGCGGTGGTCATCATCCGCCTGCCGCTGGCCGATCGTCGTGGGATGGATGGGGGGCCGATCCGATCTCCGAGGACGGAGGAGCGAACATGACTGAGGCGGGTGAACGGACCGGTACGACCCGGGCACTTGTCGTCGATGATGAGCGACCCATCCGGCTGCTTATGGAAAAGGAGTTACCGAGGGCGGGCTACCTGGTTACCTGCGCCGGAAGCGGCGAAGAAGCCCTGGAACAGTTACGGGCGCGGGAGTTCGACGTCATCCTGCTGGATCTCAAGATGCCCGGGATCGGGGGGATGGAGACGCTTCGCCGGATTCGCGGGTCCGGCACTACGGCAGAGGTTGTCATCTTGACCGGCCACCCCGATGTGGACAGCGCCATCAACGCGATGAAGCTGGGCGCCTACGACTACCTCACCAAGCCCTTCAAGCTCTCCGAATTGGAGGAGGTGCTGCGGCGGGCCGCGGAGAGAAAGCGCCTGCGCGAGGAGAATACGGCCCTGCGGCGCATGGTCGCCCAGCGCGAGCCGCCTCCCATCATGATCGGTCAGAGTCCTGCCATTGCCTCGCTCCTCGCGACCGTGCGGCGGATCGCCCCGAGCGAGGCAAGCGTCCTCATCCAGGGGGAGAGCGGGACCGGCAAGAGTCTGGTCGCCAAGGCCATTCATGCGGCGAGCCCTCGAGCGAGCGGCCCCTTCCTGGTCATCAACTGTAGCGGCTTTCAGGATCCGCTCCTGGAAAGTGAACTCTTCGGGCACGAGAAAGGGGCGTTTACCGGCGCCACCAGCGTCAAACAGGGACTCTTCGAAGTGGCCGGAAGCGGGACCCTCCTGCTGGATGAGGTGGGGGAGATGAGCCCGGCTATGCAGGCCAAGCTCCTCCAGGTGCTCGACACCAAGGAACTGCGGCGGGTCGGGGGTACCCGTGTGCACCGGGTGGATGTGCGTATTATCGCCGCGACGAACAAAGACCTGGCCCAGGAGGTGAGGACAGGTCGATTCCGTGAGGATCTGTATTATCGGCTGAACGTGGTCAGCGTAGCGCTGCCGCCCTTGCGCGAGCGAAAGGAGGACATCCCGCTCCTGATTGAGCACTTCTTGCGGCAACTCCGGGTGACCGGTCAGAAGGCCAAGACCGTCTCCCCGGAGGCCATGTCGTCGCTTGCGGACTACCCATGGCCGGGCAATGTACGGGAACTCGCCAACGCGATCGAGCGCCTGCTGATCCTCTCCTCCGGCGACGTCATTGGCCTCGAAGACCTGCCACCCAACATCCGGTTTCCGAGCGGATCGGCGGGTGGCCCCGCCTCGTTGGCGGAAATGGAGCGGCTGCACCTTATCCGTGTACTCGGTCATACGAAAGGCAAAAAGATGCAGGCCGCGCGACTGCTCGGCATCGACCTCAAAACCTTGAATAGCAAAATTAAGCGGTACAACATCTCCCTGTGAAGTGCCGGCTCTTTGCCGAGTTAAAGGGGCTGGAGGTCAAGACGGTGGGGCGAGGTAATTTGACACCTTATGATTGACTATGTTAGTCATATATAAACAACCATGGAGGACATATTTATGAAGGCCGTTGCTGTGTCTGAACTGAAAGCCTCGCTGAGCAGATTTCTCGCCGCAGTCAAGGAAGGCGAGGAGGTCATCGTAACTGATAGGGGGAAGCCGGTCGCCAAGCTGGTCCCTGTCACACGGGACAAAACAGATCGGCCGCCCCATCTCCTGGCACTTGAGCGCGCGGGAATGGTCAAAATCGGAGCAGGTGGACTACCCCATGGATTCTGGGACCTTCCACGACCGAAAGACCCCAAGAATCGTGCCCTGGAGGCACTCTTGCAAGAACGAGCGGAATCCCGGTGAAATTCTGGGACGCTTCGGCCCTTATTCCCCTGTACTTTGAAGGTCCGCAGACCAAGGCCATCCGTGCCATCGCGAAAGCCGACGGGGATATCGTCGCCTGGTGGGGAAGCCCCATTGAATGCTTTTCAGCGTTTGCACGGCTACGGCGGGAGGGGTTCTTGACGCCTCAGGGGGAGGATCAGATTCGTCACCTACTGGTCCTGTTGTCAGATGCATGGACAGAGATTGAGCCGAGCGCCGAAGTACGGGTCATTGCCGCACGGCTTCTCCTCGCGCATCCTTTACGCGCGGCTGATTCCCTTCAATTGGCTGCCGGTCTTGTATGGGCCGGCACAACACCCAGGGGCCACCACTTTGTCTGCCTCGATCACAGGTTGAGGGACGCAGCCAGAACTGAAGGGTTTGCGCTGCTTCCTGCATGACCCCTGGAACTTGACATTTCGAATAATAGTGTGTGACTGAAGGTAAGGCCTTGAAAGTCGCAGTGGTGTGCGAGAAAGACGGTTTGTGACTGAATGCGAACGGAGAGACTGACATGGCCAGGACAGTGGACACACTTGCAGCGGAGATTCATGATCTGCCAGACGTAGAGAAATTACGGCTGGTGGATGCCATCCTGGCGGACTTGGATAGGCCGGATCCGGAGATCGACCGGGTGTGGGCGGAGGAGGCGCGCAAGCGCTGGGAAGCTTACAAGGCCGGACGGGCCACGACGGTACCCTATGAGACCGTGATGGCCAAGCATCGCCGCTCGTGAAGGTACGTTTTCTTACCTTAGCGCAGCAGGAACTCGACGACGCGGTTACCTGGTGCCCCGTTGACCGGAGGTGAACGGATGAAGGTGGCGGTGGTGGGGGTGGGGGCGGTCGGAGGCTACTTTGGCGGCCTGCTGGCCAAGGGGGGCGCCGATGTGACCTTCATCGCCCGAGGGAAGCACCTGGAAGCGCTCAGGGCGAGGGACCTCACGGTCAAGAGCGGGAAGGGGGACTTCGCTATTCGTGTCTGCGCCACTGATGATCCGGCGGAGGTTGGTCCTGTCGATCTGGTCCTCTTCTGCGTAAAATCGTACGATACCGGGACGGCCATTCGCCAGACGCTCCCAATGGTCGGACGGGAGAGCATCGTCCTGTCGCTGCAGAACGGCATCGACAACGAGGAAAAGATCGCGTCCCTCGTTGGAAAGGAGAAGGTACTCGCGGGAGTCGCCTACATCGGGGCGAGCATGCTGGGGCCTGGAGTAGTGTGCCAGCAGGAATCAGGAAGGATCGTCTTCGGGGAGCTCGACGGCGGCCTCAGCGAACGGGTCATCAGACTCAAAGCATTCTTTGACCAATACGGCCTGCCCGCTGAAGGCTCCCCTGACATGAAAAAAATCCTGTGGGCGAAGCTCGCCTGGAACGCCCCTTTCAACGCCATCAATACGCTGGTCGGCGGCCCGGTCAAGGTGATCCTTGAGAACCCCCACACCTTCGAGTTAGCGAGGCGGGTGACGGAGGAGGTCGTCACTGTGGCGAACGCCTCAGGGGTTCGTCTTGCCTTAGCGGAGGTATGGGAGCGGAATATCAAGTTCTCCCGAAGCTACGACGTCAAGACCTCGATGCTCCAAGACCTGGAGGCAGGCAAGCCTTTGGAGTATGAAGCCCTGAATGGCGTCATTGTCAAGAAGGCGGCCGGGCTCGGCCTGACCACCCCCTGCAACTTCGCCCTCTATGCCCTCCTGTCCGGGCTTCAGGTCACGAGTTGAGCAGCCCACGATTTCAGCCGCTCTGACGCCAAAGACTCTTGCTATTCGTGATGTATCAAAAGTAGAATCACTGTGGCTTCTTGCTCAGTGTAGCCGCGCTAGTGGCCCTCCGTGTCCTCCGAGTGGCCGTCAACTGTGACCTTGAACAGAAGCGCCAAGACGTAATTGTGGGGCATGCTCTACTCTACTATCCTGATTTATGCTAATATCAAACGCTATAAATTGTCTGGCTTGCGAGACGCAAGCCAGACTCTGCAGGGATGCGAGAGGGGTCGCCCGGCGCGAGGAGGAACTTCATGGCTGACAGCTTGACCATCATCGACAACCGAACCGAGAAGAAGTACGAAATCCCTATCGAAAACGGGACGATCAAGGCCATGGATCTCCGACAGATCAAGACCTCTGACGGCGATTTCGGATTGATGAGCTATGACCCGTCGTTTGGCAACACGGCTTGCTGCAAGAGCCAGATCACGTTTATCGACGGTGAACAGGGGATCCTGCTGCACAGGGGCTATCCCATTGAGCAGTTAGCCGAGAAGAGCACCTATCTGGAGACTGCATACCTCCTTATTTACGGGGAGCTCCCCAGCGGCGAACAGATGGATGGTTTCGTCAATCAGGTCACACGTCATACCATGGTCCATGAGAATATCAAGAAGTTGATGGATGGTTTTCACTACGACGCCCACCCGATGGGGATCCTCCTGGGAACGGTTGGCGCCCTCTCGACCTTCTATCCGGACGCCAAGAATATTATGGATCCAGAGGCCCGCCAACGGCAGATTATTCGCCTGATCGCCAAGATGCCGACGCTGGCGGCGTACGCCTACCGACATAGCCGTGGGCTGCCGTACGCCTACCCGGACAACAACCTGAGTTTCACCGGTAACTTCCTCAATATGCTGTTCCGGATCACAGAGTCGACGTACTACCCGCATCCCGTGTTGGAAAGAGCCTTGGATGTCCTGTTTGTCCTGCACGCCGACCACGAACAGAATTGCAGTGGCAACGCGATGCGTTCTGTCGGAAGCTCCCACGTGGACCCGTTTTCGGCTGTGGCCGCCGCCATAGCGGCCCTCTACGGCCCCCTGCACGGCGGTGCCAATGAGGCTGTGCTTCGGATGCTGAAAGAGATTGGCTCAAAGGACAAGGTCGCCGCGCATATCAAGAAGGTCAAGGCCGGCGAGTTGCGGTTGATGGGATTCGGCCACCGCGTGTATAAGAACTACGATCCCAGGGCCAAGGTTATCAAGCGGCTAGCCGAAGAGGTTTTTGAGGTGACAGGAAAAAATCCCTTGCTGGAAGTAGCCCTCGAGCTGGAACGAATCGCGCTTCAGGATGAGTACTTCGTCGCGCGAAAGCTCTACCCAAACATCGATTTTTACACCGGCTTAATCTACGAGGCAATGAAGTTCCCGATGGACATGTTCCCGGTGCTCTTCGCCATCCCCAGAACAGCCGGTTGGGTTGCCCAGTGGGAGGAGATGCTCCTCGACCCGGAACAGAAGATCGCGCGTCCCAGACAGATCTATCTTGGTCAACTGCGGCGCGACTATTACCCAATAGCCAATCGACCGAGTCAGGCGCCAAGAGGGGGTTGATGAAGCGTTGCGGTACCCGACGCCCGACCTGCTTGGGCCTTGCGGTACCCTGGCTGGGCAAGCATTCGCTCCAGTGCATTCTTTCCGACTGCTTCTACGTCCAGTAGCCGTTAACCTCGTAATTGCTACTCTCTCTGCCCCCTTCGAATAGTATGGCTATCATCACTATCTCCAGACAGATCGGAAGCGGCGGCGATGAGATTGCCGCCAGGCTGGCCAAAGAGCGTCAGTTTACGCTCGTAGACCACATCCTGCTCGCCGAGTTGCTGAAAGCCCAAGGCCTCGCGAAGCCGGACGTCGAAGCGCTCGATGAGGACGAGTGTGGGGGAGTGCGACAGAACGCTGAGCAGGATCGGGTTTATGTGGATCTCCTACCCACGCTGATCACAGATCTTGCCGCAGAGAAGGACCTGGTGGTGCTGGGTCGTGGGGGTCAGTGTATCTTCCGGGGGTTCCCGGGCGCATTGCATGCACGAGTAGTGGCCGGCGCGAAAGAGCGGGTCAGACGCCTGATGGAAGAACGGGGCATAGACGAGCACGCTGCGATCCGTCTCGTCGAGGAAAGCGATGAGACCAGGCGGCGCTTCATTCAGTATCACTACGGGAAAGATATCGACGACGCCGCTCACTACGATCTGGTCATCAACACTGATCGCCTGAGCGTGGAAGCGGCGATGCGCCTCATTCAACTCGCGATAGAAATGGTAGATCTTATGGGGAAGGGGCGAGAGATTGGGCGCTGGCTTGAGGCGGCCCATCCGCTTCCTTTCGCTCATCCCAGCGAGGAAGAGTTTGCCAAGGTTCTGGATTTCTACCAGATACGATGGGAGTATGAACCCAGGACATTTCCACTCGCCTGGGATGAAGCGGGCAATGCGACCGAAGCCTTTTCACCGGACTTCTATTTGGTTGACTTCGACCTCTTTATTGAACTGACCACGCTCAAGCAGAGCCTGGTAACAGCGAAGAATCGAAAGATCAGACGGTTTCGAGAGTTGTACCCGGAGGTCACACTCAAGGTATTTTACGGGAGGGATTATCGACACTTACTCGCCAAGTATGGGCTTGCAAAAAAGATTAGCTCCAAGTGACCCTTTGGCCGCCTTGCTTTCCCAGGAAAATTACCCTTCAGCTTTACCTGGGTGCCCTTGATCTCTTCATCAGCTTGCTGAGCCTGATGTGTCAACCTTGGGCCCGGGAACTTCTGAACTACCCCGGTACTTACAAACGGCCTTCAGACCTCTTGGAGCTACTAAATATATATGGCAGACTCGATGTCTTGTCAAGGGACGAAATAACCTTCTGGCTATTTTTTGGAGTTCGACATGCGCCATGACATGATTCGGGACTTGGCTGAAGTCATGATTACAGAAGAGGCGATCGCTAATCGCGTCAGGGAATTAGGAGCTGCAATTTCACGGGATTATTTCGGTAAAGAGCTTATCCTTGCCGGTGTGCTCAGGGGGGGCTTATTCTTCCTGGCCGATCTGGCAAGAGCCATATCCATCCCGCTCGTCATTGATTTTATTTCTATTTCGAGCTATGGCCCCGCAACCACAGCCTCCGGCGTCGTCGGCATCAGAAAAGACCTTGATGAAAGTATTGGGGGCCGAGACCTCCTCGTCATAGAAGATATCGTGGACACCGGCCTCACCCTCAGCTATCTACTGAAGATCTTCCGGGCTCGCCAGCCGTCCAGCCTGCAGGTCTGCACGTTTTTAGACCGGAAGGTGCGTCGTATTATCGACCTTCCCATTGCCTATCGGGGATTTGAAATTCCCGAGAAGTTTGTCGTTGGCTACGGCCTCGATTACAACCAGCGCTATCGCAACCTGCCTTGCATCGGCGTCCTGAAACCCGAGCTAATGGAACGCTAGGGCCGCCAACCCAGGGTTTCCGGTCCGTGGTCTTGCCGGCAAGCCTCTCGACACCCTTGCCGAGATGTGGTAGAAGTACATGACGCCGGGGTGGTGAAACTGGCAGACGCACGGGACTCAAAATCCCGCGGGCTTCGGCCCATGAGGGTTCGACCCCCTCCCCCGGCACCACAACGCTAAGACCTCACTCGGGAGGTCATCGCCTTTGAGGAAGCCATCCCCGCCCCTTGCAAAATGTAGTCCTGTCAAACATGGGTAACACATCCGCCATGCCGTCCCCACCGTCGCGCGGGCGCGATATCGGGGCGCCCGCGCCGGCGGGGCCCCTGGTCAGCCATACCACCGGCGCAGCCCCCGAAAGG